>JAYTML010000001.1:0-2934 GCA_043728655.1 Chthoniobacter sp.
GAGCCAGAGGCCGAGGGCGGCATCATCGAGCCAGCCAAAGCGGAGCGTGACGCCGGGCACGCCTGCGGCGGCGCGGGTGATCGCCTCGCCATACGCGGGCGTGTTCGGCTTTCCGGCGATGACGAGCTGGGCGCCAGGGCGGGTGGCTTTCCACCAGGCGAGGATTTCCTCCTGGCCCTTGTAAGGCTCGACCGCCCCGAACATGAGACAGAGCGGGCCGGGCGCGAGGCCGAGCTTTGCGCGGGCGTCATCGCGCGGGATCGGAGCGGGGAGCACGACGGAGAGATCGCCGTGCGGGACGACGCGAATCTTTTCCGGCGCGAGCCGATAGACCTCGGTGAGCCGCTGGCGCGCGGCCTCGGAGTGCGCAAAGACGATGCGCGCCCGGCGGTAGGCGGCCGCGTAGTTCGCATGCGCGAAAGGGAGGTGCTGGAGATTGTGCTCGTGGAGATTGTGCGCGGTCAGGACGTAGGGCGTGCGGCGCGAGGCGAGGGCGAGATCGAGGGTGAAGCGGGCGCGTCGGAACCAGTCGTGCCGGTCGCCGAGCTGCGGGTAGTACGCCTCCGGCCAGTGCAGGTGCATGAGGTCGCTGCGCTGGGCGGCGAGCAGGCGGGTGAGGGGAAGCACGCGCTTGTAGCCGGTGAGGAAGCTGACGCGGACATCCTGCGCGGCAAGCGCCTCGGCGAGCAGTCGCTGGTAGGGGACTCCGCCGCGCCAGTCGGGTGCGAAGACGACCGCGAGACTCACCGGACGGCCTTTTCGCGCGGCAGGAGAAAGGCGGAGAGCCGCTTGATCCCCTCGGCGTAAAAGCGGTCGCGCACGGCGCCGACGTAGTGGCGGCAGACGGCGTCCTCGGAGGCGCGCTTGCTGAGCGAGACCTCGTACCGCCGGGGGAGCAGCCCGCCCTTTCCATGCGCCGCGGCGCAGAGCATGAGGAGCGTCTGCTCGATCCGCCACGGATGCCCGCGCGGGATCGATGTGAGTGCGAGCGCACGGTCGCAGAGGTCGAGGTCGATGGCTGCCTTGTTGAGCAGGCAGAGTCCGCTGTTCACGCGCGGCCAGATTTTGACGCCGAGCTCCTCCTGCGCCTCGCGGGCTGAGATGAGCGAGCCTTCGCGCACGTCTTCGTTGAACCAGCACTCGTCGGATTCCACGCTGGCCCAGTCGAGGATCTCGCGGGGGTGATTGAAGAAAAGCAGGTCGCTGTCGAAGAGCATGAAGCGCTCGCCGGTGGTGAAAAAGGGCGCGTCGAAAATCTTCAGCGCGAGCGGATGCGCCCGCCGGTAGTCCTCGCAAAAGGGATACGCCTTGATCATGCGCCCGACTTTTGCGTCGGCCTCCTTGCGCGAGATGATGCGGGCATTCCTAAAAAGCCTGCGCAGCGAGGCGGCGCCCTCGGCGGGCAGCGTGCCGTCGTCGTGGATGATGATGGGCCACGAGTGCTCGCTGAACTGAAACCAGCTCGCCAGCATCCACGCGGAGAGCCGCCAGTCTTTCTCCCCGGTCAGGATGTGGATCGGGATGGTCTGCTCCGGCTCGTTCCAAAAAGGCCACTCCCACTCCTCGATGCGAGGGAGCGTCTTGTAGTCATGGTAGGACGCATCCCAGCCGCGCTTGAGGTCGCGGCGGAAGAGCCACCAGAGTTTGCCAGGGGAAATCACGGGGGCTATGTATCGTGCCGGCACATCCGGGCGCAAGCCGCTCGCGCTCGCTCCCACGCGTGGGGTGACAGCAGCCACTGCGGATGTCGGAGCAGATTGGCGAGAAATCCCCCCTTAGCCGTGCTCGGGTCGCCCTGGTAAAGGTCGTAACCGAGCTGCGCCTCGATCTTCCACAGGCGCGCGGGGCTGATCGGCGGATTGGCGGCGAGGGTCTTTCGCACGATGGCGCGGATTTCATCGGCCGCGCGGCCTGCGGCGGCGGATTTCTGCCCCGCATGGACACGGAAATGCGTGAGCGTGGCCGGCAGGTGCGCCACGCGCGCGCCGGCCCGGAAGCAGCGGACCCAAAAGTCGTAGTCGAAGGCGAGATGGTAGGCCGTGTCGAAGCCGCCGACTTTTTCCAAAAGTGAGCGCCGGAAGAACACCTCCGGCTGCACCCACTGGCGGCCGTGCCACCAGACGCCGTAGATGTCGAGGGCGTCGGCGAGCGATTCGATCCGGCCGGTGTGCGTGCCGGTGAGACCGCCGTGCTCGTCGATCCAATCGACCGAGCCGTAAGCGAGGTCGGTGTCGGGATTCTCCGCAAAAAATGCGAGGACGCGTTCGGCGGCATTCTCCGCCAGGAGGTCGTCGCCATTGATAAAGCCGATGATCTCGCCGCCCATGCGCTCCATCGCGGTATTCAGCGCATCCGCCTGGCCGCGGTCAGGCGCGCTGGCGACGGTGTCGCCATCGCGTGCGAAACTGCGTGCGATTTCCAGCGTGCGATCGGAGGAGCCTCCGTCCTGGAGCCACCATCGGACGTGCGCACCGTTGGCATTGAGCGAGGCGAGGGTCGCGGAGAGGAAGCGTTCACCGTTGAAAACCGGGACCGCGAGGACGAGGGGGCCGTTCATTTTGGCAGCGGCTGCACCGTCCACTCGATCCGCGGGCAGACCACGCCCGGCCACGGTTCCGGGAAGGTCGAAGACTGGTTGCCCACGCCGCCGACATTGAAACTGAGATACTCCGCGCCGGGCAGGAGGTAGCGTTCGCCGGGGATGTCGCATTGCACGTTGACCACGTAATTGCGCCGGTTGAGCAGACCGCCGGGGATGTGGCAGACCGTCTTGTAGCTGCCCGGCGACTGTGTCTCCTCCTGGAAAAGATGATCGGTGGCGCTAAAAGCGTGCTCACCCTCCTGCGTGATGAGCGAGACGCAGAAGCGGGCACCGCGCAAGCGCTGGAGGATCTCGTAATGAATCTCAATGGCGATCGGCCTGTCGGCTTCGAA
>JAYTML010000002.1:0-3293 GCA_043728655.1 Chthoniobacter sp.
TGCGCGCCCTTCCCGGCGCTCCTGCGCCCGGACAGAATGCCTTGCCGCCTTATTTCACCACCGCCTATAGCAGCGGCGTGATCGCTTCGAGGGCGCGGAGGTAGATGCTGTGGCGGGGGCCGCGGGTCATTTCCTCTTCGAGCAGATCGAGCGTGGTGTCGGGGCCGGCGGGGAGGAGATGCGTGAAGTGGCGCTCGCCGGGGAGCTGGATGTCCGCGTGGAGGTAGCGTTCGCCGTTTTCCCGCCGGAGTCGGAATGTGGCGGCTCCGCAGGTGAGCGTGCAGCCGGAGAGGGCGGCGCCGGGGCGTTCGTCGAGATGGATGGCGACGGGACGCTGCGCTGCGCTCTCGAACGCGAGCGGCTCGGCCGTTTTCAACTGCCAGCCGAGCTGCCCGGCGAGCCAGCCGGCGAGCAGCAGCGCGGTGCTGCGATGGCCGGGCGCGTGGCGGATGCGGACTTCGGCGAGCGCAGGGAGGTGGGCGAGGTGCTCGGGCGTGTCAAAGAACTGCGCGAGCGCCTGGCGGAGGTAGAGCGAGCGCGTCCAGTTCAGGTCGCGGAGGGTGAGCGTGGCCTTCGTGGTGGTGAGCGACTGGCGGAGGCGGTCGAACTGCTCGCGCGGGGCGCTCCAGCCAAGGCTGTCGATGATGAGGCGGTCGATCCACGGCCAGAGGGTGGGGTTGAGATTCGTGGAAAGATCGCCTTGGAGCCAGAAGTAGAGCGGCAGGTCGCTGTCGAGATGGGAGAAGACGATATTCGTGAGGCGGCCCTTGATTTCGCCTTCGAGGAGAAAGCTGATCTGCTCGCAGCAGATGGTCTTCGCGCCGGCGCGGGAGAGGTGGCAGTGGGCATTCACCCACGCGGAGATGCGGCGCTCGGGCGCCTGGCGGCAGACGCAGATGAGCAGCGCGCGGCAGGCGTGGTTGCGGGTGAACTGCGAGATCAGCTCCGTGTTTTCCGCCATCGCCTCGGTGCTGCGGCAGTAGATGGCGAAATTGACGAGCGAGGCGCGGGTGGGCGCGGCGCCGTCGCCGGTGTCCCAGAGCTTTTTCAGCTCGCGATTGATCTGGCCGATCGGGACCGGCGTGCCGAGCGCGGGGATGTCGAGGGTGGCGGGCATGGGAAGATTCAACGCAGAGACGCGGAGGCGCAGAGAAAGGCATCGGCACACGGAAGACATTTTCTTCCCCGCGCCCTCCGCGTCTCTGCGCCTCTGCGTTTCAAAAAAATACCTTTCACATTCTTCTCCAAGCTCTGCCGTCCCGCGCGAGCAGCTCGTCGGCTTCCTTCGGTCCCCAGGAGCCGCTCGGGTATTCGCAGAGCGGCGGCGGGGTTTTGGAGTCGTGCCATGCGGCTTCGATGAGGTCGATGAAACGCCATGCGCCTTCCACTTCGTCGCGCCGGGCGAAGAGCGTGGCGTCGCCACTCATGGCGTCGAGGAGCAGGCGCTCGTAGGCTTCGGGCGAGGCTTTGCCAAAGCTGGTGCCGTAGTGGAAATCCATCTTCACCGGCTCGATGCGGAGCGCGGCGCCGGGCATCTTGCACTGCATGCGGAGCGAGATGCCCTCGTCGGGCTGGATGCGGATGACGAGGACATTGGCGTCGAGGTCTTCCGCGCCTTTGTTGAAGAGGACGCCGGGTGCGTTCTTGAACTGCACGGCGATTTCGGTCGCGCCTTTCGGGAGCCGTTTGCCGACGCGGATGTAAAAGGGGACGCCGGACCAGCGCCAGTTATCCACGTTTGCCTTGAGGGCGACGTAGGTCTCCGTCGCGCTGGTGGGCGAGACGCGCTCCTCGGTGCGGTAGGCTTTCACCTCCTGGCCGCCGATGGCGCCGGCGGTGTACTGGCCGCGGACGACATCGCGGGCGACATCCTCCGGCGACATCGGGCGGAGCGAGCGGATGACCTTCACTTTCTCATCGCGCACGCTGTCGGCGGCGAGGTCGGTGGGCGGCTCCATGGCGACGAGGCAGAGGAGCTGGAGGAGGTGGTTTTGCACCATGTCGCGGAGCGCGCCGGCGCTCTCGTAGTAGGGGCCGCGGGCCTCGACGCCGAGCGGCTCGGCGGCGGTGATCTGGACGTGGTCGATGTAGCGGTGGTTCCAGAGCGGCTCGAAGATGCCGTTGGCAAAGCGCAGGACCATGATGTTCTGCGCGGTCTCCTTCCCGAGGAAGTGGTCGATGCGGAAGGTGTCCTTTTCGTGAAAGGTCCTGCTGACGACGCTGTTCAGCTCCTGCGCGGTGGCGAGGTCGGTGCCAAAGGGTTTCTCGACGATGACGCGCGTCCAGGCACCCTCGGTGGTCTGGTTCAGGCCGGCGGCGGCGAGGTGCTGGAGGATACCGTCGAATTCGCTGGGGGCGACGGAGAGGTAGAAGAGGCGGTTGCCGCGCGTGCCGCGTTCCGCGTCGAGCTGGGCGAGGCGCTCGGCGAGGCGGGTGTAGCCGTCGGCGTCGCCGAATTCGCTGCGGTGGTAGAAGAGGCGCTCGGCGAAGCTGGTCCACACTTCGTCGTCGATGCCGGAGCGGGAAAATTTGCGCACCGCTTCCTGAAGCTCGGTGCGGAAGCTGGCGTCGGTCTTTTCCCGCCGGGCAAAGCCGACGACGGAAAGCGCGGCGGGGAGGTCGCCGTCGGCGGCGATATTGTAGAGGGCCGGGATGAGCTTGCGGTAGGTGAGATCGCCGGACGCGCCGAAGATGACGATGCTGCACGGCTGCGGCACGGGCCGGCTGGCGAGGCCCTCGCGGAGAGGGTTTGCGGATGGTGTGGTGGTCGCGTTCAAAGCGGTGCCGTTTTTAGCGGCGCGGCCGGGGGAGGCGAAGTGAAAAGATTTCATCGGGGCGATGAATGGGGGGAGACGCACCCCGCTGCGCGTAGCCGTATCCATGCGGTTGGAGCACTTGGATTTTAACGCAGAGGCGCGAAGGCGCAGAGATCGCAGAGAGCTTCCTTTCCTGGAAACGGAATCACCAAAGGGTGATTGCTGCAGGCGTTGCTTGGAGACTGTGAAATTAGTTGGGAGTCCGGGCGCAGGAGCGCCACGTGGGCGCGCTACTGCGCTGGCTTCGCGCTGTCGGCGGCGCGGGCGGCGTCGAATTCCGCCCAGAATTGCTCCACAGGTTGCGTGAGCTTTTTATACGAGAGCCGCCGGATGCCGGGGTGCTGGCGGAGAAAGGCGATGTCCTTGCACTGCGCGGGGATGACGACGGCCTCGAGGGTGGGGATGGAGAGGAGCGGGCGCAGGTCGGTGAGGCTGGTGCAGTTTTCGAGGTTCAGCTCGCGGAGCGGGGTGCGGGCG
>JAYTML010000003.1:0-3645 GCA_043728655.1 Chthoniobacter sp.
GCGAGCGCGGCGAGGCGGCGGTTGTAGAAGGCCATGAACGCCGCGACCACGCGCCCCGGTTTCCCGTCGAAGGGCAGGAAATCGAACTGCGTCGCGGGATCGGAGTACACCTGGCGCACCGGCCCGAGGTGGTAGAGCGCGATGTCGAGGAGGAAGGCCGCAGCCATCAGCTCCGCGTCGCCCATGTAGTAATACTTGTCGCGGTAGATGGCGTCGAACCACGCGCGGTAGCAGAACGAAAAGCGCGCGTTGTATTTCTGCACGCACTCCGCCGTGTCCTCGCCGTCGAGCGAGCGCGCGATCATGGACTGCCCGCCGTGCGCGGTGAAGGCGCAGAAATCCAGGCCGGGACTGTAAAGCGGATCGATGAAGCCCGCAGCGTCGCCCACGATCGCCCAGCCATCGCCCATCACCCGCTCGCTGACATACGGCAGCGCGGAAAACGCGCGCTGGTCTCCCGCCATCGCTTTCGCGCTCCCGAGGATCTCGCGGCCGACGGGATGCGTCTGGAAATGCGCGCCGAGCCGCTCGCCGATTGTCGCGCCTGCCGGCGGCGTGAAGAGCCGCGTGTCATAGACGAGCCCGATGCTGTAGTCGCCGCCTTTCAGCGGGATGATCCACGTCCACCAGCCCAGCCCCATGAGGTGATTGGTCGCCCACGCGCGGCTCGTGCCCACCGCCTTCGCCCAGCACGGATGCTTTGCCCGCAGCTCCGGCCCATCCCAATCCTTCACCCCGGTGAACCGCGCCCACAGCGCATTCACCGGATGCTCCGCCATCGGCCGCAGCAGTTCCAGCTCGCGCGCGATCACCGCCGCCCGCCCGCTCGCATCCACCACCCATTTTGCCCGCACCTCCCGCGTCTCCTCGCCCACGCGCACGCTCAGGACATTGCGCCCCGCGCCTGCCAGCTCCAGTCCCGCGATCTTCGCCGGACGCCACAGCTCGCAGCCCTCCGCGACCGCGAGCGAAAGCAGATGCTCGTCCAGCGTCGCGCGGTCCACCTGGAAGCCTGAGAGCCGCGAATTGTAGCGCGCGCCGATCTCCGTGCAGGCCTCGAAGTCCTCCTCCGGCGTCCGCGCAAACCACATCCGCAGCCCCTGCTTGGCGAGCTGGTGATGACCGAGCCACGTCGAAATCCCGAGCACCTTCGTCAGAAAGCACGAGCTGACCTCCGTCGTCGATTCGCCCACCTTGCGGTCGAATTCCGCCGCTTTCTCGATGATCAGCACGCGCGTCGCCGGCCGCCGCCGCTTCAGCAGCAGCGCCGTGGAAGCACCGGAAAAAGCGCCGCCGATCACGACCGCGTCGTAGGAGAAATCCATGCGAGATCGTTACTATCCGAAGCCCGCGCCGGGCGCAAAAAATTCCCCGGAAAAAACATTTGCCGCCCTCCGGCCGCGACACTACTCTCCCGCCCTCCTTTCAAGGAGTCTTAGCTCAATTGGTTAGAGCGCCGCCCTGTCACGGCGGAGGTTGCGGGTTCGAGTCCCGTAGACTCCGCTCCATTTTCCTCTGTAAAATGGAGCGTCCCGAATCCTTGGGACGTCTCGCATGGCCGCTCCTTGGCACCTTGTCCGAGGCTTTCCCCGGCGTGGAATCGGTGTGTCTTTCCCGAGGTCACGGCGCCTGCGACGCGGCCCGCTACTCCGGACCGTCGAGGACGCAGCGGAATCCGTAGATGAGCCCGCGGATATCCGGGAGCGCGTTGTTCCGGTACGAGGAGGAGAGCTCGCCGGGACGGTCATCGGCCCACGAGCCGCCGCGTGAGACCCGGCGTGTGCCCCGGGGACTGTAGGCGTCCTCGCACCACTGCCAGACATTGCCGGCCATGTCGAAAAGGCCGTGGCGGTTCGCCGCGAAGCTCCCGACCGGGGCCGTGTGCGGGAAGCCGTCGGTGTAGCCGGGGATGATGCGCGCTCCCTTTCCCTTGACCGAGGTGTCGGCGAAATTGCCCGCTCCGTGCGGCGGCGGCCACGCCGCGCCCCACGGGTAGATGTCCTTGATCCCGCTGTCGCGGCCTTCGGGCGTGCGGCCTTTCTCCGCCGGCAGTCCCACCGCCATGCTCCATTCGAGGTCGGTCGGCAGCCGGTAGCTCCGGCCCTTCGCGAGGGTGCCCTCGCTGATTTCCTTTTTCGTCAGCCAGTCGCAAAAGGCCTTCGCGTCATTCCACGAGACCTGCACCACGGGATGCTCGCCGCTGTCTTCGTAGAGGGCGCGCGTCCTCGGGTTGCCGGTGGCCGTGCAAAAGGCTTCGTAGTCCTTCACCCGGGTGGTCCAGATGCAGAACCGCACGTCGCCGACGGGGAGGAATTTCATGCCGAGACTGTTCGTCCACGGTTCGCCGGCCGCGGACTGCGCGCGCGGCGTTTCCGTTTCCACGACGGCGGGTGGTGAAATGGGCGCGGCTGTCACGGGCGCGGTGGGTGACGGTGCTAGCGGAGGCGGCGCCGTGACCATGACGGTCTTTGTTTCGGCCGGTTCGGCCGAGATTGCGGGAGGAGGCGGCTGGGCGACTGCGGGTGGCTCGGTCGGCGGCACCGCGGCTGCGGCTGGCGGCGTCATCACTTCCGCGGCGACCGCTTTGACCTCGGCAGGTGGCGCGACCGCGGCGATCTCCGCAGGCAGCGCGGGCTGCATCTCCGCGATCACCGGCAGCGGGGCTGGCTTCGGAGTCTCGGCGGGAGGCGGCGGAGCGATCTGGAGAGTTTCTGGCGGCCGCTCCGCAGGCGCCGGGGGCGGTGTGGCGCTGGCGAGATGTGGCGGGGCCGGCGTCCGCGCAGGCTGCCGGAGGAAATGAGCGGCTCCGAATCCGGCGGCGATGACCAGCGCGGCAGCGGCGGCGAGTGTCGGCATCTTTGCCGGGATCCATCGTGATCCGCCCGACGTGGAGCGGGCGAGGAGCGCGGCGAGGTCGTCGTGAAACTCCTGGGCTGTCGCGTAGCGCTTCGCCGGATTCGGCGCGCACGCCTTGGCGACGATCCGCTTCCACTGCGCGAGCATGGCCTTGCCCGGCCCCGTGCTGGCGGAATCCGTGCCGGCGTTTCCCGCGCTGATCTCGGCGAGCACCTTTCCGAGGCTGTAGATGTCGGCCTGCGGGCTTCCGGCTCCCTCGGGGGCCGCATAGCTGTCGCCGCCGTCCTGCGCGGCGCGGCTGGCCGCCGTTTCGAAATCCGGTTCCCGCAGCTTCGGGTCGCCGTTCACAAAAAGGATGCGCCCCGGCCGGATGGCGCCGTGCGCGCGGCCCAGCCGGTGCAGCGTCTCGAGCCCGGCCGTGAGATAGATGCCGATGCGCAGGCATTCGTCAGCGGGGATCGCGGCGCTGCGGGCGAGCGCCGCCTTGAGCGTGCGGGGACGGTAGCCCTCGATGGCGGACTGAGAACTGCCGGGATCGAGCGGCCGCCGCATCGGCAGGTCGTCGCCCAGCGGTGTGATGTAAAAAAGGAACCCCTCGGCGCGCGCGGTCTGGAGGATCTCGACGCTGTTTCCATCGGCGCGGGACGCGGGCTCATGGGCGCGCACAGCCCGGAGCATCTGGGTAAAGGCCTCATCGTCCGCGAAGCCCGCGCGATAGATCACGCGCACCGCGAGCAGCCGGCGACCCGGCTTGCGCGCGATCCAAGTCTCGCCGTGCGCATCGCGCCC
>JAYTML010000004.1:0-6530 GCA_043728655.1 Chthoniobacter sp.
GTGGGCGCCGGGCAGGTGGTGCGGCACAGCGTGCCGCGCACGGAGCTGCGCCCGGAGACGCTGCTGGCGCGGGGCTTTCCGCCGCGCGAGCTGCTGACGCCGCAGAACCCGGTCGTGCATAATTTCGAGGAGACGCTCTACCAGCGGCTGTCCTCGCTCACGCGGCCAAAGGTGAGCTGGTGGATTTTGAATTCACTGACATTTCTCTACATCGCGGTGATCGGGCCGGTGGCGTGGCGGATGGCGCGGCGGATGGATTTCCGGTGGTCGATCGCGGGTTTCCTCGGCGCGGTGGCACTGTTCGGCGCGGCGTTTTCCATCGTGGGCCGGCGCGGCTATGGCGAAAGCCAGACGGTGCATTCGCTCTCGATCGCGCGCTCGCTCGGCGGCGCGCGCTGGGATGTGACGCAGTGGCTGAGCGCCTTTGCCACCAGCAGCGGCCAGTACACTCTCACGCACGCCGCGCCGGCGAATCTCTACGCGACCTCCGCCTCGGACGACGCGGCGCGCGGGCAGATTTTCAACGGGAAGGACGGGAAGTTTCTCGCCGACATCCCGCTCTTCTCGTCGCGCGTCTTCACGCATCGCGGGGTGATGCAGGGGGATGACCTCGGCACGGAAGTGGAGAAATGGGAGACGGGCCAGTCGCAGCTCAGCGCGCTGCGGATCAAGCCGGGGCCGGGCTTCCCGAAGGATGTGATTTCCGTCTCGGCGCTGTGCCGCGGCCGGCTTTTCACGCTCGCGCTTCGAAACGGCGCGTGGGAACTGGGCGACAGCGGGACGCCGCTGGCGGAAGTCTTCGGACGCGAAAAGCTCCAGCCGCTGACCTACAACAACCGCTACAGCATCTCCAACACGTCGCCGGAGGATGGCCTGAGCGTCATGCTCCCGCTGCTCCAGGCGCGCGCGCTCGGCGCGGGGGAGATGTCGCGGCAGGTGTCCGAGCGTGCGCTGCCGCCGAACCAGGCGCGGCTGCTGATCGCCGCGCGAGCGCCCGCCGGATTTCACATGAAGGGGAAGGGCTTCGGCCACGAAAACGGCGTGGTGCTTTACGTGCAGGACATCTTCCAGCCATGAGCGTGCTCTCCCCCCGGCAAGTACTGGCGCAGGAGCGCTTGGCTCCGCCGAGGCCTCGGAGCCAAGCGCTCCTGCGCGCCCACGAGGCGCTCCCGTGCCCGGACTCCCGAGTTGTTTCACAGCCTCCAGCCAACGCATGCAGCGATCACCCTTTGGTGATTCCAATGCGAGGAAAGAAAACTCTCTGCAATCTCTGCGCCTTCGCGTCTCTGCGTTAAAAATCCATCTGCTCCAACCGCATGGATACGGCTCAGAATGACCGCGTATTTTCCCAAATGACCCACATGGACACCGAAACCGTCATCGACATCCAAAACCTCTCGCACCGCTACAAGACGCACCAGGCGCTGAGCGGGGTCAGCTTCACCGTGCAGCGGAAGTCGATCCACGGCTTCGTGGGGCCGAATGGCGCGGGCAAAACCACGACGCTGAAAATCCTCGCGACGCTGCTGAAGCCGCAGGCCGGCAGCCGCGCGGGCGTGCATGTCTTCGGCCAGGACATCGTGCTCCAGCGCAACAATGTGCGCCGCCGCATGGGCTTCATGCCGGACCATTTCTCGATGTACCGGCAGATGAGCGTCTTCGAGTATCTCGATTTCTTCGGCGCGGCCTACGGGCTCGGGCAGGTGCAGCGCGACAAGATCATCGGCGACGTGCTCACGCTCACGGACATGGCCGGGCGGCGCGAGGATCTGATCAGCGGCCTCTCGCGCGGCATGCAGCAGCGCGTATCGCTGGCGCGCGTTCTGGTGCATGACCCCGATCTTTTGCTGCTCGACGAACCCGCCAGCGGCCTTGATCCGCGGGCGCGCATCGAGCTCATGGAGATCCTCGAGGAGCTGCGGCGGCTGGGGAAAACCATCTTCATCAGCTCCCACATCCTCAGCGAGCTCGCGACGCTTTGCGACCACGTGACCATCCTCGACCGCGGCGCGGTGAAATACACGGGCACGATGCGCGGGCTGATCGCGAATGCCGACGGCGCGAACGCAGTGTATCACCTCACGCTCGCGGCCGAGCATCAGCCCACGAGCGACGCGCTGGCGCGGCTGCCCGGCATGCAGCGCGTGACTCCGCCTCTGCCAAACGAGGCGCGCTACACGCTGACCTTTGACCGCGCGCAGCTCCCGCTGAACACCATCCTGCAAACGGTGCTCGGCGCGGGCGGGCAGGTCGTGAGCTTTGCCGAGGACGTGAAGCATCTGAACCAGGCCTTCATGGATCTCACCGAGCCGGGAGTCGGGGCGTGAGGGGGAAAGGCGGGAGTTGTGGGACGGGCTTCCAGCCTGTCGGAGTGCGGCAGGCATCCTTGCCTGCCGGGCCTTCGCGCAGCACCACCGGCAGGCTGGAAGCCCGCGGCACTCCGACAGGCAGGGATGCCTGTCCCACGCCATGACCTCCCCGCTGCTCGCGCTTTTCACCCGCTCGATGCGCGATGACACGCGCGTGAAAAGCACCTACTGGGCGCGTGCCGGGCTTGCAGCGTTCATGCTGGTGGTGATGGGCATGGCGGCGTTTGCGCGCGCCACGGGCGGGGCGCCGGGGCTCGTGTTTTTGCAAAGTGCGACGTGGCTGCAGGTGGTGTTTCTCACGATCTCGGGGTTGGGCTACTTCGCGTCGGCGATCACGGAGGAAAAGGAGGAGGAGACGCTCGGCCTGCTCCGCATGACGAACCTCAGCCCGCTCTCGATCCTGCTCGGGAAATCGACGAGCCGGCTCCTCGGCGCGCTGCTGCTCGTGGCGTCGCAGGTGCCCTTCACGCTCATGGCGGTGACGCTCGGCGGCGTGTCGTCCGGCCAGGTCTTCGCCGCCTACGCGACGCTGGCGGCCTACACTTTTCTGCTGTGCAATCTCGCGCTGCTCGCGTCGGTCATCGCCCGGCGCACGGGCGGTGCGGCGCTGCTCACGGGCGCGGTGCTGGCGGCCGGCTGGATCGGCGGATTTTTTTCGTCCGCGCTCGCCGGGCTCTCGCCGTTCCGGCGGCTTGCGCAGATTTTTACGACCGGCTTTCACGAGCCCGCAATCGGCTGGCAGGTCACGGGCAGCCTCGCGGTGGGCGTCGCGTGCTTTCTCGTGGCGTGGGGCGCATTCGAGCGGCTGTGCGCGGGCCGGGCGGACAGCGGGCCGGGTGTGGAGACGGTGCTGCGCAGGAGATTCCGCCGGTGGCTGACGCCGGGACGTCCGCCGGCTTTCCGCGCGCTGGCTTGGAAAGACTTCCATTTTCTCCACGGCGGACGCGTGGCGATGATCGCGAAATCCGCCGGCGCCGTGCTGGTGGTGCTTGGCGCGCTCGCGTGGCAGGTCAGCACCTGGGGCAGGCAGGCAGCGGCTGCGTTTCCCGGGCAGGTGATCCTCTTCAGCATGGTCTGGCTGGTCGCCGAGGCGGGATTCGCCGCCTCGCGGATCTGCGCCAGCGAGGTGCGGGAGCGGACGCTCTCCAGCCTCGCGCTGCTCCCGCAGGATCTGCTTTACACGATGGGCGCAAAGGTCGGCGGCTGCTGGCGGGCGCTCATCCCCGCGTGGACGCTCTTCGCGCTGTCGGTGGTGTCCGCCTTTCTCCTCGCGATCTCCGGAATGGGCGGAGAACTGATGAGCATCATCATCTTCGGAGGCGTCGCTTTCGGATACGTTTTCGCGATGAGTTATTTCGGCGTGTATCTCACGGCCTACCTCAGCCTGCGGATGAAGCGCGGCGCGCTGCCGCTGGCGATCATCATCTGCCTCGCATCCAGCGTCCTCGCGGCGATCCCGCTGCTGGGCTGGTACGGCGTGCCGATCCTGGCCGTGCTTTTCGGCCACAAGCTGCGCGGGAAAATCCTCATGCGCCTGGAGGAGGCCGCCGCGGAAAACTGACGCATGACCTCGCCGCTTCTCGCCCTTTTCACCCGCTCGCTGCGCGAGGACACGCGGCTGAAGCTGACCTACTTCGCGCGGGTCGGGCTGGTGCTCGTGATCCTGCTTTTCATGTTTGGCGTGGAGTCGGATATGGGCTGGCGCAATGCGCCGGGCCTGCGCTTTTTCAGCATGGTGATCATCATCGACTGCGTGTTCATCATCCTCGCGGGGTGCGGCTACTTCGCGGCGGCGATCACGGAGGAAAAGGAGGAGATGACGCTCGGGCTGCTGCGGATGACGAACCTGAACCCGCTCTCGATCCTGCTGGGAAAATCGACGAGCCGGCTGTGCGGCGCGCTGCTGCTGCTGGCGGCGCAGATTCCCTTTACGGTGCTCGCGATCACGCTGGGCGGAGTCTCGCTGGGGCAGATCGCGGCGGCCTACTGCACGCTTGGCGCATTCCTCGTCTTCCTCGGGAATCTCTCGCTGCTGGCCTCCGTGCTCTGCAAGCGCAGCACGGGCGCGGCGGCGCTCACGATCCTGGCGCTCGTGTTCTTTTTCGGGATCGTGCCGGTGCTGAACTGGATCGCGCATCTGCCGGCGGATCTCGGGATCATCTCCGAGGATGCGGCGTGGGTCACGGTGCTCGATCACGCGGCGGAATTCGCGCTGGCGGCGTCGCCTTTCATGCGGCTGACCGAGATTCTGGAGACGGGTTTCGACGACATCGTGTTTGGCTGGCAGGCGGGCAGCAATCTCGCGCTGGGGGCCGGCTGCTTTCTGCTCGCGTGGGCGGTGTTCGACCGGTTCTGCGACGAGCAGCAGGAGAGCGCGCCGCGCCGGGGCGGCGTGCTCCGGCGCCGGCGTTTCCTCCGCCGGCTGGGCGCGGGCCGCGCGTGGGCGCGGGCGGTGGCGTGGAAGGACTTTTACTTTCTCGCCGGAGGCAAGGTCTGGATCGTGGGGAAGCTCGTGATCTACGGGCTGCCGCTGCTGGCGATGGCATTCTGGCCGGAGCGCTGGGGCGGTGGGCCGGACCGGGATGGGTTTGGTTACGTGACGATGTTGATCATGTGGATCCTTTTCTGCATCGAGCTGGCATTTGCGGCGGCAAGCATTTTCAAGGTCGAGCGGCAGGCGCACACGCTCGCGACGCTCGTGGTGCTGCCGATGTCGCTCCAGCGCATCGCGCTTCACAAGATCCTCGGCATCCTCCCGGCGCTGCTGCCGACGGTCGTCTATGCCTCGCTGGGCTTCCTCTGCGCCGCGCCGGAGATTCTCCGCGACCTCGGCAATTTCAATATCTACAGCAGCAGCGATTTCGCGGCGCTGGCAGCGCTCGGGTACGGATTCGCGCAGTCCGTCTTTTTTCTCTACCTGACGGCAAATCTCTCGCTGCGGGTGAAACGCGGCGCGCTGCCGCTGGCGATTGCGATCCAGTTCGTGCTGCAGTTTTTCGTCGGCATCGCCGTCATTGGCGCGATCCGCGACGAGTGGGCGTTCGCGCCGCTTTTCTGCCTCACGGTCTTCGCGATCCTCTTCCTGCATTTCGATCTGTTCCGGCGGCTGGAGACGCTGGCTGCAGAGGAGTGAGGCGGGGGAGTTCTTGTCGGGTTCTTATGAAACCGGTATGGCGACAGGAATGTCGAAAGACCACGCGCCCTTTCCGGCCATGAAAATCCGCCTCAAAGACGTGGCCGCCCGTGCTGGCGTGGCGGTGAACACGGCATCCACGATCCTCAACCGCCGCCCGAACTCGTGGGCGTCGAAGGCCACCGAGGCCCGCGTTTTCAAGGCTGCCGAGGAGCTCGGCTACCGGCCAAACCGGGCGGCGCTCGGCCTGCGCTCGGGAAAGTTCAACACCGTCGCCCTGCTCATCCCGGACCTGCACAATCCCTTTTACACGGCGTTTGCCGATCTCCTGGAGGTCGAGGTCGAGAAGCTCGGCTACGATGTGCTGATCGAGAGCTGGCGCACCGATCTGGAGCGCGAGCGGCGCTGCCTGAGCGACATCATCGACCGCCAGGTGGACGGGGTCGCGGCGATCCTGAGCGATGCGGAGGCGCACCGCCCTTTCCTCAGCGAACTGGCGCGGCGGGGTCAGCCCTTTGTCGCCCTGACGGCAAGCGGCGGGCGGGCGCTGCCGGTGGATTCGGTGATCAGCGATTTCACCCACGGGCTGAGCGAGGCGGTCGGCGCGCTTTTCGAGCTCGGGCACCGGCATTTCGCCTTTCTCAGCGCACTCGCGAAAGGGCAGGACGACGGACACCGCCCGGAGCTTTTCCGCCGGCTTTTGAAGGAGAAGGGAATCTCCGGCGACCGCGTCGAGTTTGCCCGGTGCAACCATACGCTGGCCGGCGCGCATCACGCCGCGCAGCAACTCCTCCGGAGGCCGAAAAAATCGCGCCCGACCGGGCTGCTGGCCATGAATGACCTCTCGGCCATCGGCGCGATGCGGGTGGCCGCGGAGGAGGGGCTGAGCATTCCGGGTGACCTCTCCGTGGTCGGCGTGGATGACATCCCGCTGAGCCGGTTTCTCCCGGTGTCCCTTTCCACCATCGCCCAGCCGATCGAGGAGATGGCGCGCAAGACCGCGGAGATGCTGATCGGGAGGATCGACG
>JAYTML010000005.1:0-2642 GCA_043728655.1 Chthoniobacter sp.
TCGATCGTCCGCTCCTGCACCCGCACATGCCGCGCGACCTCGTTCAGCCGCGCGCCGGCGCAGCTCGCGCACGGTTTCGCCTCGCCGTCCTCCAGCCGCTCATGCTGCCGCTCCTGCGCCACCTCGATCTCGATCTGCGACTCCAGCTTCGGATCCACGTGCGCCTTCCACACCTCGCCAAAGCCCTTGCACTCCTCGCACCAGCCGTGCGGCGAGTTGAATGAAAACAGCCGCGGGTCCAGCTCCTCAAACGATTGCCCGCAGCCGGGGCAGCTCATCTCCGTGCTCAGGACGGTCACGCGATTCTTCTCGTCGAGCACCTTCGCCGTGCCCTTGCCGATCTCCATCGCGCGCTTCACCAGCGCCGGCACCGCCTTCGCCGTGGTGCATTCGCCGATCAGCACATCGATCGTGTGCTCGCGGAAGCGCTCCAGCTTCGGAAAGCGGTCCACGCTCTCGATTTTCCCATCCACCAGCAGATCCTCGAATCCCTGCCGCTCCGCCCATTTCGCCACCTCGGCGTGAAAGCCTTTGCGCGCCTTCACCAGCGGCGCGAGCACGCGGACGCGGCCCTTCGCCGCCAGCGCCGCGACCTGCTTCGTCACCGCCGCGAGCGTCTGCTTCTCCACCGCGATCTCGCACTTCGGGCAGAACTGCGTCCCCAGTTTCGCAAACATCAGCCGCAGGAAATGATAGACCTCCGTGACGGTCGCGACCGTGGATTTTCCGCCGCCGCGCGTGATCCGCTGCTCGATCGCCACGCTCGGCGGCAGCCCCGAGATCAGGTCCACGTCGGGCTTTTCGAGCTGCTCCACAAACTGCCGCGCGTACGGCGACATCGAGTCGAGAAAGCGCCGCTGCCCCTCGGCAAACAGCAGGTCAAAGGCGAGCGTGGATTTCCCCGAGCCGCTCAGCCCGGTGATGATCACCATCTGGTCGCGCGGAATATCCAGCGAGATGTTCTTCAGATTGTGCTCCCGCGCCCCGCGCACGCAGATGCTGCGCGACGCTCCCGAGTGCTCGGGGAGCGCGGGCTTCCAGCCCGTTCCGGCCGGCATCCTGCCGGACGGTTCTTCGGCGACGCGCGCGGAAAGCTCGGCGACGTCCCTGCTTGCCGCGTCGCCCAGTGTCGCCGGCAGGATGCCGGCGACATCGGGCTGGAAGCCCGCGCTCCCCAGCAACCTCCGCAGATACCGCCCGGTGTGCGATGCCTCGCATTTGGCGACTTCCTCCGGCGTCCCCGCCACGACCACGAGCCCGCCATCCGCACCAGCCTCCGGACCGAGGTCGATCACATGGTCCGCGCATTTGATCACCTCCAGATTGTGCTCGATGACGAGCAGCGAATTACCCTGCGCCACCAGCCGGTCGAAGACGCGGATCAGCATCGCCACGTCGTCAAAATGCAGCCCGGTCGTCGGCTCGTCGAAAATCAGCAGGCAGTTCTCGTCCTTCTGATTCGTGAGCCGCTCGACGAGCTTCAGCCGCTGCGACTCGCCGCCACTCAGGATATTCAGCGGCTGGCCGAGCGCGAGGTAGCCCAGCCCCACCTCCTCCAGCACCACCAGCGGCTTCACCATTTTCTTTTCGCCCATCTCGGAGAAAAAGCGGATCGCCTCCGTGACCGTCAGCTCCAGCACGTCGTGGATGGATTTCCCCGCGAGCCGGATTTCCAGCACATGCGCCTGGTAGCGCCGCCCCTCGCACTCCGGGCAGCGGATGAAGACATCGCTCAGGAACTGCATCTCGATTTTCTCGAAGCCATTGCCCCCGCAGCGCTCGCAGCGTCCCACGCCCGAGTTGAAGGAAAACGCGCTCGCCGTCAGCCCCTGCGTGACCGCGTCCGGCGTCTCGGCGAAAAGATCGCGGATGCCGTCGAAGACGCCGAGATACACCGCCGGCGTCGAGCGCGGCGTGCGAGAGAGCGGCGACTGATCCACCATCACCACCTGCTCGATCTTGTGCGCACCGAGCAGCTTCTTCAGCGCGCCCGGCGCCTCGTCGGTCGCCAGGTTTTTCGCCGCGAGCAGATTTCCGTAAAGCACGTCGTGAACGAGCGTGCTCTTCCCCGAGCCGGACACGCCTGTGACGCACGCGAAAACGCCGAGCGGAAACTCCACGTCGATCCCCTGGAGATTGTTCTCCCGCGCGCCCTTCACCGAGATGGAGCCGCGCGCCTTCCGCCGCTTCGCCGGCACCGGGATGGACTTCGCCCCTGTGAGATAGTCCGCCGTGAGGGACGTCGCGGATTTCCGCGCGAGCAGCGCGCCGAGCGTCCCGCTGAAAACCAGCTCCCCACCCGCCGCCCCGCGCCCTGGCCCGATCTCCACGAGATTGTCCGCCGAGCGGATGACCGCCTCGTCGTGCTCGACCACGAGCAGTGTGTTCCCTTTGTCGCGGAGCTGCTGCATCACGCGGATCAGCCGGCCCGTGTCGCGCGGGTGCAGCCCGATGCTCGGCTCATCCAGCACGAACAGCGTGTTCACCAGCGACGCGCCGAGGCACGTCGTCAGATTCACCCGCTCCACCTCCCCGCCGCTCAGCGTCCGCGTCGGCCGGTCCAGCGAGAGATAGCCGAGCCCCACCTCGTCGAGGTAGCCGAGCCGCGAGCAGACCTCGTTCGTCAGCATCTCCGTCGTCGC
>JAYTML010000006.1:0-7519 GCA_043728655.1 Chthoniobacter sp.
ACGTGTTCACGAAACAGGATATTTTGCGCATGAGCGGGCGGTCGTGGGCAAATCATGCACATATCCGGCCTCACGGAGCTTTCCGCACCTGCCCGTCACTCTGAGGCGCGGCCCGGCTCGCGTGCGTTGCTGGCGGCGCGCTTTGTCAGGGCGTCGCCGAGGTCGGCGCGGGCGGTTTCGGCGAGGGCTTCGAGGCGCTGGACGATGACGGGGTTTTCGGCGGCGACATCGCGCGTTTCGCCGATGTCTTCGCGGAGGTTGTAGAGCGCCTGCGTCACGGGGAGCGGGCGGTATCTGCCGGGCTTGCCGTCTTTGCCGGGCTCCTGGCCGAGCATGGTGCGCGACGTGTGCGGGAAGAAGAGCTTCCACTCGCCGCTGCGCACGGCCTGGAGTTCGTTCTGGTTGTAGTAAAAGAAGTAGGCGTCGTGCGGGTTCTTCGCGCCGGGTTCGCCGGTGAAGAGCGGCCAGATGTCGAGGCCGTCGATCTTGTACGGGGACAACTGGCCGCCGATCAGGCGGGCGATCGTCGGGAAAAGGTCGATGGTCATCGCGGGCTCCGCGCAGACGGTGTCGGCGGGAATTCTTCCCGGCCAGCGCGCGATGAACGGCTCGCGGTGGCCGCCGTCGAAGCTCGTCCCCTTGCCCTCGCGCAGCGGCGCGGCGGAGCCGGCGTGGTTGCCGTAGCTGAGCCACGGGCCGTTGTCGGAGCTGAAAATGACGAGCGTGTTTTCATCGAGGCCGTTCTTCTTGAGCGCGCCGAGGATTTCGCCGACGAGCCAGTCGATCTCCATGATCACGTCTCCGTAGAGGCCGCTCTCGGATTTGCCGCGAAACTTGTCGCTCACATAGAGCGGGACGTGCGGCATGTTCGGCGTGACGTAGAGGAAAAAGGGCTGCGCCTTGTTTTTCTCGATGAAGGCCACAGCGTGCTCCGCGTACTGCGTGGTGAGCTGCTCCTGGTCCTCTGGCGTGAGGCCGACCTTGATCTGCTTCTCGCCGTCGTAAAGCGGGAGCGGCGGATACGCGCCGGGCTTGGCCTCGGGGTGATGCGGCCACATGTCCCCGGAGTACGGCAGGCCGAAGTATTCGTCGAAACCGTGGCGCGTCGGCAGAAACTGCGGCCGGTCGCCGAGGTGCCATTTGCCATAGACCGCTGTCGCGTAGCCGCGCGATTTCGCCATTTCGGCGAGCGTTACTTCGAGGTCGCTTATCCCGATTTTCGAGCCCGGCGGCAGCGCGCCGTGGATGCCGATGCGGTTCGGGTAGCAGCCGGTGAGCAGCGCGGCGCGTGAAGCGGAGCACACGGCCTGCGCGGCGTGAAAATCTGTGAAACGGCGGCCTTCCTTCGCCATGCGGTCGAGGTTCGGCGTGGTGAAACCTTTTGCGCCAAAGCTGCCGACGTCGGCGTAGCCCTGGTCGTCGGTGAAGATGATGACGACATTGGGTCGCGCTGGATCGGCGAACGCGGGCGCGGCGGTGATGACGAGGGAGGCGAGGAGGAGAAGGAGGGAGCGCATGGTGTGGGATCAGTCCTGACTGGCGGGCGGGAGCGTGGAGACCAGCCGGTCCAGCCCGGCGAGGTTGTCGCGCAGCGCCACTTCCGCGTCGAGTTGCGGACGGTCGCCGACGATCCCGACCGGGCCCTGCCAGCCGCTGTCCCTTACTACGCGCAGCATCCAGCCTTCCTCGGTCCCGGTGCCTATCGTGATCGTCCCGCGGCCGGTTTTCTCGCCGTCGCGCACCATGCCATTGATGTTCAGCGCGATCAGATGCGGCTGCATCTTCGGCCAGAGTTCGCGGAAGCGGTCGATCTCGCCGTGGCCGTGGTGGAAGTTATAGACGATGCCCACGTTTGGCAGCCCGAGCTTTGCGAGGATCGCGAGCTGATTCTCCGGCTCGCCGAACCAGCCGCCGTGATTGTAGAGCCCGACCTTGCAGCCGAGCTGCGCCGCGGCCTCTGCGATCGGCCGGATGCGCTCCGCCTCCCGGTCCACGCGCTGCGACTGCTCCTCCGGCGTTTTCACCGGCGCGCCGCCGCCCATCACCCAAAGCTGCGGATGCACACCGTGCCGCGCGATCACGGCGAGGATGTTTCGCGCCTCATCATTCAGCACCGTCGGAAACCACCACGCCGTCAGCTCGATCCCCTGCTTTTTCAAGGCGTCCAGCTCGGCGTCGAAAGTCGGGATATGCTCCGCACGGTAGTCGTAGGCGAGCCGCTTGATGCCGAGCTGATCGAGCATCGCTGCGCGCTCCTCCGGCCCGCGCTTTTTCGTGTCAAAAGGGACGATGCACCACGCGACAATGTTTTCCCGCGCGAAGATGCTGGGCAGCGTCTCCGCGCGGCTGATCACGGCTGTGGCTAGCAGGAGGATGGCGAGGCGGAGGATGGTTTTCATGGCGGAAAGCGGAAGCGCGCCGGCGGTCAGAGCCTTGCGAGCGGGTTGTCGCGCACGGCGAGGGGAAAGGGCACGCGCTGGCCCTGGAGGCGGTGGGACTCGAATGCGGCGAGGATCATCTCGACGGTCAGCCGCGCGTCGCGGATGCCGCACAGCGGCGCGCGGTTTTCGCGGATGGCGGCGAGGAGATCGCGCGCGGCGAGGCGGTGGCTGCCGACGAGGGTGGCGCAGTTTTCCACCGGCTCTGGCTCGCCGGGGCCGGCGCTCGAAATGGGAATCCACGGGCGCGCATCCTTGGCGGGCATAAACGGATTGCCGGGGACGAGGTGCGCGATGGGATGCGTGTCGATGCGCAGGTCGATGAGGCCTTTCGTGCCGATGAGCTGGAGGCCGAAGTTCGCGGCCGCCACGCCCGCGTTCTCCCGCGAGTCGAAAAACGCGGGCACCCCGCCGGCCATCTCCCAGCGGGCGTGGAGCGCATTGCCGCCGAGCGGGCCGAGGCCTTCCGCGCCCTCGCGGATGTCCTCGCGCGTGACGGGCCGTCCGTCCTGCAGGAGCGTGGCGGTGCAGGCCACGGGCTGGCCGGCGAAGACCGGGAGCAGATTCAGGATGTGCGAGCCGAGCACCCAGAGGTCGAGCGGGCCTCCGCGCTGGTCTTCCTTTCCGCGTGTGCGGATTTCGAGGAGCTGGCCGATGCCGCCGTCCGCGACGAGCCGCTGCACGGCGGGCAGCGCGGGGTGGTAGCGGTTGCGATGCGCGAGCGCGAGTTTCGTCCCGCTCTTATCGCAGGCGGCGATCATTTCATCCGCCTCGGCGAGCGTGCGGCAGAAGGGCTTCTCCATGTAGATGCCGCGCGCTCCCGCCGCCGCCCCGGCGATGACGAAGTCGCGATGCTGATCAATATGCCGCGGGCCGATCGCCACGATGTCGGGCGCCGTCTGCCGCAGCATCTCGCGGTAGTCCGCGAAACCCGCGTCCACTTTCAGCCGCTCCTTCGCCTTCGCGAGACCCCCTGGGTCCGCATCGGCCACGGCGACGAGTTCCGTCTCCGGCATCGCTTTCCACAGGCTGTCGATGCTGTGCCCGTAATCTCCGCGCCCGGTGTGCCCGATCACCGCCACGCGCCACTTTTTCTCCGGCTCCGCCGCCCGCAGCCTGGCGCCGAGTCCCGCGGCGAGCGTGATCGCGAGGAACTGGCGGCGCGCGAAATCCACGGCCTTACTGCGCGGCGAGCGCGGCCTGCGCTTTCGCCGCGGCTTCCCCGGCGCGGCGCGCGATTTCCTCCGGCGAGGGCAGCGACATCAGCACCTCGGGCGGGATGTCGCCCATGGCCGCGAGTTTCACGAGACACTTCTGCCGCTCGGCGAGCGCCTTGTCCGAGTCGCGCTCCTTGCTGAAGCGGCTCTTCGCCTTCTCGCTGCGCAGGCGGAGCATGGCATACACGTCGCCGCCGAGCAGCGCGGAGATGTCCACTTTCATCTTCTCCTTCTGCAGGTCGGCGTCGCTCACCACGTCGCCATTGATCGGCCCCGCTTTGTATTTTGGAAACATGATCGCCGCTTCCGGGCAGACGCGGGAGCAGGCGGGGCAGTTGGTTTTGCAGTTGTCGTTGTTCTGCACCTCGATGCGCTTCTCGCCGTCCACGCCATAGACGCCGAAGAGGCAGAAGGAGAGGCACTGCATGCAGTTCGTGCAGCGGTCGTAGTCGATGACGGGAAACCACGGCTTCCACGTGCCGTGCTGCGCCATGCCGGTCTCGGTGCGCGCGGTTTCCACCACGTCGCCCAGCTGCGCGGGTGAGAGGTTTGCGAGATTGTGAAAGCGTACGCCGGACTCCGCGGCCGCGGGTTCCGTGTCGAATTTCCCGAGCACGAGCAGTGCGCCCTGCGCCGGCTTCTCGACGGTGCTGACGCTCGTGCGGGAGACGGCGTAGCCCTTTTCCAGCAAGGCGCTGAGCGCGCCGAACCGCTCTTCTCCGGTGAGCGCTGCGGCGCCGGCACCTTCGTAAAGCAGGACGTGGAGAGCGGGGGCGAGCGGCATGGCGGGAGGATTGGCCGGGCGGATGGAGCGCGCAAGCCCGAACCCGGCGGGACGGCGCTCCTTCCCGCACGAAAGCCGGATCAGCTACGCGGCTGCGGCGACTTCGGGCGCGGCGACTTCGGCCACCTTCGCCTTGCGGCGGGCTGCCGGCTTCTTCACCGGCGCATCCGCGTCCATTGCCACTGCTGTCCGCGGCATGCGAAAGCGGCTGCTCGGCCCGCTGCCGTAGTGCTTCACTCCGCTCCAAAAAGCCGGATCGGCCTGCTTGTGCGTAAACTCAAGGACCGCACCGGGCACCCGTACGTTGAAGGTCTTGCGGGTGGCGTCACTGGAGAGGCCCTCCGTGCCGTGCTTTTTCAGGTCGTCGGATAAAGCGGCGTGCATCTGCTGGATCGATGGAATGCTCATAGGGGGAAACCCTAGCACCGATGAGCCGGCGCGTCGCCCTTTCTTAAATTGGCGGGACGCCGCTCCCGCCTTCCGGCTTTGGCGCGTCCTTCGCCGGCAGATTCGGCCGCACCACGCCGTCGAGCAGCGCCGCCACGATCTCCTCCGCCGTCTGCACGCGCATATTCAGCACCTCCGCCGCGTCCGCCGGCAGATCCGCGCCGGCCTGATGAAAAAGCCCCTTCACCGCGCGCGGAAAGCACGCCGCGATCTTCACCGCGCCGCCGCCAGCCAGCCGCACCAGCGCCGGATCGCGCCGCGCCGCCATCTCGCACAGATCCGCCACCGCCTCGAATTCCACGCCCGCCTCGCACAACCGCCGCAGCACAGCCTCCTTCACTTCCTTCGGCACCACCTGCGCATATTGGCAGTGGCAGTAGAGAATGCTCGGCGGGGATTGGCTCATGGAAAATCGCGCGGACACTACCGCCAACTCCGCGCCACGAAAGCGCTTTGTTTGCGCCCCCGCGCGCCCCCCGTTCCTCCTTGTCTTGCAAACCGCGAACCGTCTAACTCCCCGCACCCGCCTCGCGGCGCCCTTATGGATCTCACCCTGATCTACCTGATCTGCTTCGGCACCGGCCTCCTCTTCGCCCTGCTCTCCGCAGCCTTTTCCGGCGGCGACACGGACGCCGACTCGGGCGGCGCCGGCGGACATACCGGCGATGTCGGCTTCTCCCCGCTCGGCCCCACCACCGTCGGCTCCTTCGTCACCGCGTTCGGCGGATTCGGCATGATCTTCTCCCGCATCGACGCCACCAGCAGCCCGTGGACGAGCCTCCCTCTCTCCGCCATCGGCGGCATGGGAGTCGCGAGCGCCGTCTTCTTCGGCTTTCACAAAATCTTTCACCTCACCCAAAGCTCCAGCGAAGGCCGCGTGGACCAGCTCATCGGCTCGACGGCGAATGTCATCACGCCCATCCCGTCCGGCGGCGTCGGCGAGATCAGCTACGTGCAGGGCGGCAGCCGCTACTCCGCTGCCGCACGCGCCGAGGATTCCGCTGCGATCCCCGCCGGCGCCACCGTCCGCATCGTCCGCATCGTCGGCACCCAGTTTTACGTCTCCAGCCCCTTCCAGCCATGATCCATCTCATCCTCGCAGAATCCCTTTTCGGCTACGGCTTCGCCGGCCTGGCCATCGTCGGCATCGCCGTCGTCGTCTTCCTTTTCGCCTCCGTCTGGGCCAGCCGCTACACGAAGGTCGGCCCGAACGAAGTCCTCATCGTCTCCGGCCGCAAGCACCGCTACACCGACGCCGATGGCCAGACCTACACGCGCGGCTTTCGCGTGGTGAAAGGCGGCGGCACTTTCATCATCCCAGTCATCGAGAAGGCCGACATCCTCTCCCTCGAGCTGCTCACCATCGACGTGCAGACGCCCGAGGTTTACACCAGCAAAGGCGTGCCCGTCCGCGTGGATGGCGTCGCGCAGACCAAGGTCAAAGGCGACGACATTTCCATCGCCACCGCCGCCGAGCAGTTCCTCAGCAAGCGCGTCGAGGACATCAAGAACATCGCCATGCAGACCCTGGAGGGCCACCTCCGCGCCATCCTCGGCACCATGACCGTCGAGGACATCTACCAGAATCGCGACGCCTTCGCGTCCAAGGTGCAGGAAGTCGCCGCGGGCGACATGGCAAACATGGGCCTGACGATCATCAGCTTCACCATCCGCGACATCCGCGACGGCCAGGGCTACCTCGAGGCGCTCGGCAAGCCGCGGATCGCCCAGGTGAAACGCGACGCGCAGATCGCCCAGGCCGAGGCCGACCGCGACGCGATGATCAAAAGCTCGCAGGCGGTGCAGGCCGGGCAGGAGGCGAAATTCCTCGCCGACACAAAGGTCGCCGAGGCCCAGCGCGACTACCAGGCGAGCCTTGCCGAATACACCGCCACCGTTAACCAGAAGAAAGCCGAGTCCGACCTCGCCTACGACCTTCAGAAATTCAAAACCGGCCAGCTCGTGAAAGCCGAGGAAATCCAGGTCGCCATCATCGAGAAACAGAAGCAGATCGAGCTGCAGCAGCAGGAAATCCAGCGCCGCCAGCGCGAGCTGGAGGCGATGGTGCAAAAGCCCGCCGACGCCGAGCGCTACCGCGTAGAGACGCTCGCCAACGCCACGAAATTCCAGCTCGAAACCGAGGCCGCCGGCGCCGCCCAGGCCGCCAAGGCAAAGGGCTTCGCCGCCGCCGACGTGGCGAAGGCGACCGGCATTGCAGAGGCCGAGGCCAACAAAGCGCGCGGCCTCGCCGAGGCCGCGGTCATCGAGGCGCAGGGCGCCGCCACCGCCGAGGCCATGCGCCTCAAGGCCGAGTCCTACAAGCAATACAGCCAGGCGGCCGTCATCGAAATGATCGTCCGCGCCCTGCCGGAAATTGCCGGCCGGATCAGCGAGCCGCTCGCGAAGCTGGACAAGATGGTCATCATCAACAGCGGCGAAGGCGGCGGCGGCGCCAGCAAGCTCACCGGCGACGTGACCCAGATCATCGCCCAGCTCCCACCCGTCCTCGAAAGCCTCACCGGCGTGAAATTCGACAAGCTCATGGAGCAAATCCCCGCCCTCCGCAAAGCCATGGCCGACGACGCCAAGGCCCCCGCACCTCCCGCACCCTCCGCCCCGACTCCGCCGCCCGC
>JAYTML010000007.1:0-10379 GCA_043728655.1 Chthoniobacter sp.
CGGCGAATCCGCCCCGAGCCCGACGGTTTGACCGCGCGCTCCGGACTTGCTCTCCTCGCCGCGTGAATACCGATGCCATTTTCGCTCTGGAGCGCCCGGAGCCGGCGCTGTGGAGGCTCTATCTCATCCGCGCGATCCTGAGCGGGCCGCTCATGGTGGTGCTGCTGCCCGTGCTGTGGTTTCGCTATTACACGCTGCGCTACCGCTTCGACGCGGAGGGCATCCACATGAAGGTCGGCATCCTTTTTCGCCGCGAGGTGAATGTGACCTACGCGCGCATCCAGGACATCCACCTCAGCTCGGGGATCATCCAGCGCTGGCTGGGGCTGGCGGACGTGCAGATCCAGACGGCCTCGGGCGCGGCGACCGCCGAGGTGACGATCGAGGGATTTCATCAGTCGGAGGAAATCCGCGACTTTCTCTACGAGCGGATGCGCGGCGCGCGGGACACGACGGCGTCCTCTCCGCCGGCCCTGCCGACCGCGTCGGGAGCGGGCGGCGATGAAGCGGTGACGCTCCTCCTCGGCATCCGCGACGAGCTGCGCCGGACCCGCGAACTCCTCGAAACCCGCGCAGCCAAAGGCTCCGGCGGCGACGCCCATGTATAACGTCTTTCGACAAACCTGCGAACGGCTGCTGCGCATCCCGAGCGATCCCGCGCCGCCGCCGGGCCACGAGGCGAGCGCGCGTGTCTTCCGCGCAGCGCCCGCGTATTTCAAATACCGGCTCGCGCTGTGGGGCATCGGCGCGGCGTTCGCGCTCGGCTTCGGCCTCATCGTCATCGGCGGCATCAATGTGGCGCTGATGAACGACCACGCCGTTCCTGGCGCGGTGCGCGGCGCGGTCCTCGGGGTTTCGGCGCTGGTTTTTCTCCTCATCGTCGCGCACAGGCTTTTCTCGCTCGCGGTGCTGCGGCTCGATTTCGAGAAACGCTGGTACGTCGTGACGGATCGCAGCCTGCGTGTGCGCGAGGGTGTGATTACCGTGCGCGAGATGACGGTGACCTTTGCAAACATCCAGAACGTGTCCGTGATGCAGGGGCCGATCCAGCGCGCGCTTGGGCTCGCCGATCTCCAGGTGGAAACGGCGGGCGGCGGCTCCGCGCACGCAAACCAGAAGCAGCTCGGGCCGAACCTGCACGTCGCGTGGTTCCGCGGGATCGCCAATGCGGAGGAAGTGCGGGTGCTCATCCAGGACCGGCTGCGAAAGCTGAAGGACGCAGGCCTCGGCGACCGCGACGACCACGCGGCGCCATCGCCATCGGCCGCCGCACCCGCGTTTCTCGAAGCGCTCCGCGCCGTGCATGCGGAAGCGCGCGCGCTGCGGACAGCGGCTGCCGCGATCCCCTGAATCCGGTCAGGCCGCGTTTTCCACGGCGTCGATCATCCGCACGGCCTGCGCGGCGGCGCGGACGTTGTGGACGCGAAAAATCGCCGCGCCGCGCAGCATGCCCTGGACGATGCACGCGACGGTGCCCGCGTCGCGCTCTGCGGGATCGGCGATGCCGAGCACGTCGCCGATGACGGTCTTGCGCGAGACGGGGAGCAGGATCGGCCGCTCGAAACGCCTGAGCCGGTCCATCTCGCGGTAGATGCGCAGGTTGTCGGCGCGCTGTTTCGCGAAGTCGATGCCGGGGTCGAGGATGATCGCGTCGCGCGCGACGCCGGCGCGCTCGGCGAGGGCGATTTTTTCCGCGAAGAACGACTCGATGCGCGCCATCACGTCGTCGTAGCCCACGTGCGTGTGCGCCACTTTCGGCACGCCGACGCTGTGCATGATGAGCAGCGCCGCGCCCGTCTCCGCGCAGATGCGTGCGTTCTCGTCCGTCGGCAGCGCGCCGATGTCATTGAGGATGTGCCCGCCCGCCGACAGCGCGGCGCGGGCGACAGCGGGGCGCCAGGTATTGATCGAGAGCAGCCCGCCGCCATCCCATCGCCCGATGAAGCGGACGAGCTGCGCGGCTTCCTCCTCCTCGCTGATCGGCCCGCGGTTTGTCCGCGCGCTCTCGGCCCCGATGTCGATGATCTCCGCTCCGTCAGCCACCAGCCCTCGCGCCTTTTCCACCGCCGCCTCCACGTCCGGCAGCCCGTCGCCGGAGAAGGAATCCGCCGACAGATTCACGATGCCCATGATGAGCGGGCGGCGCGGCCATTCGAGTGTGAGCCCGCGGGCGGACAGCCTCATGGCAGCGGGACGAACGAAATCTCCCGCCGGTGAAAGCGCGCCGTCCGGGTGTAGCCGACGCTCTTTGCCAGAGCCACCGCGTCCGCGAAACCCGCGCCGAGCTCCCCGACGGCGTGCGCGTCGGAATTGATCAGCAGCGGCACCTTCGCGGCGTGCGCCAGCTCGAGAAACTCGCGCGCCGGATACTGCTCGCGGCATTCCTTTCGCCAGCCCGCCGTATTGATCTCGAAAGGCGTGCGCGTCTCCGCGAGCGCGGCGATCACCGGCTCGTAGAAACGCCGCAGCGCGCCCGCCGGACGGTAGCCGAATTTCTTCGGCAGATCGGGATGCGCCATGAAATCGAACAGCCCGCTGCGCACCGCGCGCTCATAGGTCTCCCAGTACACCGACCAGATCGCCTCCACGTCGCCGTCGCGGTAGCGGCTCACGTATTTCGGGTTATCCACCTCCGCCCCGTCGGGCAGGTAGTGCACGCTGCCGATGAAGTAGTCCCACTCCGCCAGCCCGCGCAACTCCCCGATCCACGCCTCGCGCCCGTCGAGGAAATCGCACTCCAGCCCTAGCCGGATGGTGAGCTGCGGAAACTGCGCGCGCGCCTTTTCCACCTCGTCCAGATACCGCGGGAGATCCTCGCGAAGCATCCGCCAGTCGTCGAAATGCGCCGGCATCGGGCTGTGGTCCGCAAAGCCAAGCTCGCCGAGCCCCAGCTCCACCGCACGGCGCGCATACTCCACCGGCCAGCCGCTCGCGTGGTGGCAGAGCGGCGTGTGGACATGGTAATCGGCGAGCGCGGAGAACATTGGGAAACGGAGTTAAACGGAATTACGGAATTTTGCCAAATGACGGTACGGAGCCGAACCGATGCTTTCGACCAGCCCAAATCAATTCCGTTAATTTGGCAAAATTCCGCAATTCCGTTTCAAAAAACTATCCTCCCCTCCGCCGCCCGCACCCGCGCACTCTCGGCTTGTCCGCCCCGGCGAATCCCGGCACCCTTCCCGCCCCATGAGATACATCGAGACCGTCTTCCAAAAACTGAAGCGGCACCCCAAGCGCATCGTCTTCCCCGAGGGGACCGAGCCGCGCGTGCTCCGCGCCGCCGCCCGCTTTGTGAAGCTCCAGCTCGGCGCGCCGGTCGTGCTCGGGAAAAAGGACGAGATCGAGAAAGTGGCGCTCGATGAGAACATCAGCCTCGACCACATCGGCCTCGTCGATCCGGCCACGTCGTCGGAGCTGCCCGTCTTCATCAAGCGCCTCGAGAAACTCAAGCGCTACCACGACATCGGGCCCAAGCAGGCGGCCGACATCCTCGCGAACCCGAATTATTTCGGCGCGATGATGACCCAGTACGGGCTCGTCGATGGCATCGTCACGGGCGCCCGCGAGACGGCCAGCAGCTCCCTGCGCCCGCTCATCCAGCTCATCAAGCCGATGCCCACGACCACGAGCATCTCCTCCTGCATGATGCTCGACCTTTCCAACAAGCGCTACGGCGAGCGCGGCGTCATGTTTTTCGCCGACTGCGCGGTCATCCCCGAACCCACCGTCGAGCAGCTCGCGGACATCGCCGTGCAGGCCGGCGCGGTCTGCCGGCAGATGACGGGAAACAAGCCGCGCATCGCCATGCTGAGCTTCTCCACCAAAGGCAGCTCCGGGCTTCCCTCGCCGCAGAAAGTCGCCGCCGCCACCGCGCTCGCCCGCCAGAAGGCGGCGGAGCAAGGGATCGAAATGGAAATCGACGGCGAACTCCAAGCCGACACCGCGCTCCTCGCCGACCTCGCCCAGAAAAAGGCCCCGACCAGCCTCGTCGCCGGCAAGGCCAACGTCCTGGTCTTCCCCGACCTCAACAGCGGCAACATCAGCGCCAAGCTCGTGCAATACCTCTCCGGCGCGGAAACCTACGGGCAGATCCTCCTCGGCCTCACGAAGCCCTGCGCCGACCTCTCACGCGGCGCGAGCGAGGACGACATCCTCGGCGTCGCCGCCATCGTCGGCCTCCAGGCCATCGAGTTCCGAAAGCTCTACCCGACCGATGCGGTCTAGCGTGAAACCGTCCGAATCCCCCCGGATCCAAACACCCATGCAACTCGCACGGGTGACCGGGAGGCTTTGCCGATCGTTTTTCCGCCACACCGCATGAATACCGTCACGCCCCGCATCTTCGTCGCCGCCACGCAGCAGAACGACGGCAAGACGACCACCGCGCTCGGGCTTTTCGCCGCGCTCCGCCAGCGGCTGGGTCGCATCGGTTTCATCAAGCCCGTCGGACAGCGCTTCGTGGAGGTCGATGGAAAGAGGATCGACGAGGACTCCGTGCTCATCGACCAGACCTTTGGCGTGCACACACCGCTGGAGGCCATGAGCCCCATCGCCGTCGAGCCGGATTTTACCCGCCGCTACATCGAAAACTCGAACAACGAATTTCTCGTCCGCCGCATCCAGAACTCCTTCGACCGCGCGGCATGGGAAAAGGACTTCGTCATCGTCGAGGGCACCGGCCACGCCGGTGTCGGCTCCGTCTTCGACCTCTCGAATGCGCGCGTCGCCAAGCTGCTCGGGAGCAAAGTCATCCTCGTCACCGGCGGCGGCATCGGCCGGCCGATCGACGAAATCGCGCTCAACAAGGCGCTCTTTGACCGCGAGGGCGTGGAGCTGGTCGGCGTGATCATGAACAAGATCACGCCCGACAAATACGAGTACGTCCGCGACTTCGCGCAGCGCGGTTTCGCCCGGCTCGGCATCGATCTGCTGGGCGCCATCCCCGAGGAGCCGATCCTCGCCAACGCGACGCTCGGCCAGATCGCCAAGACGACGAAGGGCACCTTTCTCAACGGCAAGGCCATGGCCGGCCGCCGCGTGCAGAAGGTCATCATCGGCGCCATGAATTCCGGCCACGCCATGAAGTTTTTCAAGCCCGGCACCCTCATCATCACGCCCGGCGACCGCGAGGACGTGATCCTCGCCGCGCTCTCGACCAGCACCCTCAGCGCAAACGACGGCCAGGCCATCGCCGGGCTCGTCCTTTCCGGCGATCTCGAGCCCAGCCCTCCGATCCTCGAGCTGCTCCAGCACTCCCAGGTGCCCGCCATCGCCACGCCGCTCGACAGCTACAGCGTGGCCAGCAGCATCCACTCGATGACGGTGAAAACCCTCCCCGGCGACACCGAGAAGATCGACAAGATCCAGGCGCTCGTGGACCGCTACGTAGAGGTGGACCGCCTGCTGGCAAAGCTCTGACGGGCATCTTTTGCGGCGCACCCAACCGGAGATTGGTGCAAAGTTCCCTTTGCCCCGCGGGTCGTCGCCGTTACGTCATCTGCCCCCCATTCGCGGCAGTTCAGCACGCCGCCCCCCCACATGCGCAAATCCTCCCTCCGCCCAGCCCTGCTGCTCGCACTGCTCTGCTCGCTGCTCCTCCCCCTCCTTGCTGCCGCGCAGACACCGCCGATCCGGATCATGCCGCTCGGCGATTCGATCACCGACGGCACCTCGGCGGGCACCGCCGGTTACGGCGGCTACCGGCGCCCGCTCTACTACGCGCTGACCGGTGCGGGCTACAACGTGGACTACATCGGCTCGCTGACGAACAACGGCTCGCAGATCCCGGATCAGGACCACGAGGGCCACAGCGGCTGGCGCATCGATCAGCTCGACTCAAACATCGCCGCGTGGTTCGCCAGCTACGGCAGCCCGGATGTGGTGCTGATGCACATCGGCACAAATGACTTCGGCCAGAACTACAACATCTCCACCGCGATCGACCGCCTCGACGCGCTGATCCTGAAGATCGCCAATCTGCAGCCCAACTGCCGCATCATCGTCACAAACCTGATGGAGCGGAGCGGAACCGCGAATACGAACATCCAGAGCATGTTCAACCCGTACGTGCAGGACCGGGTGAATGCCCACGCCGCCGCGGGCCGGCTCGTCACCTTCCTCAACATGCGCGCCGTGGTGCCGCTCACGGACATGCCGGATCAATTGCACCCGAATCAGACCGGCTACGACAAGATGGCTGCGGCGTGGCTGCCAGCCATCCAGGCGGTCATCAGCACCGATGGCGACCCGCCGGCGATCTCGCGCGCGGTGGGAAACCCGGACCTCACCCATGTGGCGATCACCTTCAGCAAGCCGGTCGCGGACTCGGCGGCGACGGTGGGAAATTTCGCGCTCAGCGGCGGCCTCACGGTCTCGGCTGCGGTGCTCGACACCGGCAAACGCACGGTGACTTTGACCACCAGCCTGCAGGTGCTCGGCGCGACCTACACGGCCACGGTGAACGGCGTGGTGGATCGCACGGCGGGCGCGCTGCCGCTGGCGGCGAATAGCACCGTGAATTTCATCGGCGCGACACCGCGCGGCTACCTGAACAACGTGCCCGAATCCGCCAGCTACACGCTGGCCTGCTCTCTGGACATCCCGTCACAGGCAAACTACGGCACCGCCGCAGTGCCTTACACCGTGGACAACCGCAACGGCATCGGGCCGTTCACGCGCGTGGCGTATTATATGGAGCTGCAGGGCGCGGCCGGCGACCTCCAGTATGTGTGGGCGTCCGTGGATGCCTTCACCGCGGACGTGGGAAAAATCGCGGTACCCACCGCGGCGTCGGGCGCGGTTTTCCAGCAGGGAGTCACGGGGATGAACGTGGTCTCGAACGTGCCGGGGATCATCGCGGGCACAGGGCTGGCGGGAAACATGGAGTTCTGGCCCACGAGCTACACGGCCGGCAATGCCGTGGTGCCCACGGCCAGCGCGGTCACCTACGACTTCGGCGACACGCGCTCGACCGGCGGCACCTACGGCTCCATGCAGCTCCACAATACCGGCGCCGGCCAGACGCTCTTCGGCTTCAACAACTGGGGCGGCACGGCGACCGCCGTGAACGCCGACCTCGGCATCGGCAACAACCCCGCGCCCGTCAACGGCGGCGTGGACTGGACCTTCGCAAACAACGCCGGCATTTACACCGTCAAGACCCTCCAGGTGCTCGTGCAGACGACCGGCGATTTCACAGCGCCGACGCCCGTCTCGGCCAGGGCGACCTTCGGGCGCACGGGGATCACCGCCACCTTCTCGGAGCCGCTCGCCGCCGCATCGGTGCGGGCGGAAAACTTCACGCTCACCAGTGGCGTCGTCGTCCTCGGCACGACGCTCGCCGCGAATCAGCGCGACGTCGTCCTCCTCACGACCTCGCAGCCCGCCGGCACGCCGCTCACGCTCACCGTCAGCGGCGTGCGCGACAGCTCGCCCAATGCGAACCTCATCGCGCCCGGCTCCACCGTCGCAGTCGCGGCGGCGGTACTGCCCGCGGAGATCGTGGCAAACATCGGCGCGGCATCCTCGGGCTACCACCTCGTCGCATCCATCGCCCTCCCGACGACGGGCAATTTCAATGCGGGCAACAGCGCCTACACATTCGACGAGCGCGCCGCGACCGGCCCGTTTTCCCGGATCGCCTACTACATGGAGCTTCAGCAGTCCGGCGGCCCGGTGCGCTACGCGTGGGCCTCGATGGACGCCTTCACCGGCGACCGCGCCAAACTCGGCCCGCCCACCGCGGCATCCGCCACCGTCTTTCAGCAAAACGTGCTGAACCTGGACGTCCTCTCAAACATGCCCGGCGTGGTGAACGGCCCCACGGCCGCCGGCGGCAACATCGAGATCTGGCCGACGAACTATTCCGCCGCAAATGCCCTCAGCGTGCCAAACGCCAGCGCCACGACCTACGACTTCGGCGACACCCGCACGACGACCGGCACCTACGGATGCTGGCAGATTCACAATCACGACGTGGGAGCCGCGCAGACGATCATGGCCGTGAATAATTTCGGCGCCGACGGCCTGACGCTGGACATCGGCATCGGCAACAACGCCGCGCCCGTCAGCGGCGGGGTGGACTGGACCTTTGCCAACAACGCCGGCACCTACATCCGCCGCATCCTGCACATCCTCGTCCTGCCCGCCGCGCCGCCCGCGTCCCCCGCGAATGTGCTCGCAAATGTCCCCGAGGCGGCCGGCTACCAGCTCGTCTATTCGCTGAACATCCCCGCATCCGGCAACCTCACGAGCGGCGCCGGCTTCACGGCATACAGCGCGGACTACCGCACCAGCGTCGGCACTTTCTCCCGCATCGCCTACTACCTCGAGCTGCGGAAAACGTCCGACACCGGCCCGAAGTTCATCTGGACCTCGATGGACGCATTCACCACCGACGTAGCGAAGATCGGCGTCCCGAATCTCGCCTCGGGCGCCACGTTCCAGCAGGTCGTCGGCAACCTCAACGTCGTCTCGAATGTCGTCTCCAACGCGACCGGGATTTCCACGGGCAACATCGAGTTCTGGCCGACGAACTACACGCAGGCCGTCACCGCCGGCATCCTGCCAGGCAACCCCGGCAGCTCCGCGACATACGACTTCAATGACACCCGCACGGCCGGCACGCACGGCAGCATGCAGGTGCATAACTACGGCGCGGGCCAGACACTTTTCGCGATCAACAACTGGGGCGCCGCCGGCAATACCACCAACGCGCTCGCGATGGGCATCGGCAGCCAGGCCACCGGCAGCCCCGACTGGACCTCCGCCGCCAATGGCGCCAGCTACGACGTCACGCGCATCCTCCACGTCTTCGTCCTGCCGGGCGACACCATCCCCCCGCTCGTCACCGCCGCCAAAGGCTCCGCCACGCTCGGCCGGCTCATCGTCAGCTTCAATGAACCCGTCGCCGACAGCGCGGCCAGCGGGGCGAACTTCAGCATCCCCGGCCTCACCGTCACCGGCGCCGCGCTTCTCGCGGGGCAAAAAGACATCGCCCTCACCACCAGCGCGCAGACCTCGGGCGCCGGCTATACCGTGAATGTCAGCGGCGTCCGCGACCGCGCGGGAAACGTGATAGCGCCCGGCGCGAGCGCGGCTTTCACCGCCTACACGCCGCCGGCCGTCCTCGCGAATGTGCCGGAGACCAGCGGCTACCGGCTCATCTACCGGCTCGCCATCCCCAGCGCCACGCCGCAGTGGAACTTGAACGCCATCCCCTACAGCGTGGACGAGGCGCGCTACGGCGAGCAGCTCTTCGATCGCGTGGCCTACCTCGTCGAGCTCGACGGCAACTGGATCTACACATCCTTTGACCGCCACACCGCCCAGATCGCCAAGGTCGGCGTGCCCACGCTCGGAGTCAGCGCCACCGCCTTTCAGCAGAATGTCGCCAACCTCAATGTCGCCACCAACGTCGCCGGGATCGCACCCGCCACCGGCATCGCCACCGGCAACATCGAGTTCTGGGGCGGCGACTACTCCGCGCCCAATGCCATCGGCATCCCAAACGCCAGCGCCACGCTCTTCGACTTTGGCGACACGATGTCCGCCGCCGGGGGCCACGGCTCCATGCAGGTCCACAATTACGGAACCAGCCAGACCCTTTTCGCCTACAACAACTGGGGCTCAAACGCCGCCCAGATCAGTGCCCTCGGCATCGGCAACAATCCCAACGCAGGCAGCGCCGGCCAGGCCGGCACGCAGGCCCCGGACTGGACCTTCACCGCCAGCGCCTCGAACTACACCGTGCGCAATCTCTACGTCCTCGTCCGTCCCGGCGGCACGCCCACCGGCACAGCGCCCGCGCTCTTCTCCCATCCCACCTCGCGCGCGATCGCCCCAGGCGGCGCCACCACCTTCGCCATCGCCGTGAGTGGCGCGGGACCATTCACCTACCAGTGGCGCCGCAATGGCGTCGCCATTACCGGCGCGACTAACCCGTGGCTCGATCTCTCCGGCATCGGCGCCGCGCAGACGGGCACCTACGACGTCGTCGTCACCGGCGCGAATCTCGTCCCCGCCGCCAGCCGGGCCGCCACGCTCTCGCTCGCCGGGAATCAGCCGCCGACCTTTGGCAGCTTCGCCTTTACCACGCAGAAAAACACCGCCGCCCTCGTCGCGCGCGCAGCCCTGCTCGCAAAGGCCGCAGACCCCGACGGCGACACGCCCGCAATCACCGCCGTCAGCACCGCCAGCGCGCAGGGCGGCAGCGTCACGCTCGGCGCGAGCGATGTCACCTATGCGCCGGCCACCGGCTTCCTCGGCGCGGACAGCTTCACCCTCACCATCGGCGACGGCCGCGGCGGCAGCGTCGTCGGGACGGTCAATGCCACCGTCACCACAGCCGCGCCGGTCCCCGCCGGCCAGTCGAGCGT
>JAYTML010000008.1:0-2854 GCA_043728655.1 Chthoniobacter sp.
GGCAGCGAGGGACACCCGCACATGAATATCAGCGGTGACACCCACGCAGAGCGAGTCCAGGCCGCCCTTGGCAATATGTATATGGACATCACCTGCTCGAACTGCGGCTCCAGCAAAGTCATCCGCGCCGGCGCGTGCGGCTGCTGCACCGAGTGCGGCACTTCGCAGGGCTGCTCCTAGTCTGCCCCGGCTACCTCACATGAGCGAACCTACCAAAGACGATCCGCCCCGAGACATCGGGCCGATCCTCGCGGACTGACCAGCTTGGCGGACACCGAGCCGCCCCAACCAAGCTCGCCCGGTCGTCGGATGCCTCGCGCATCTGGCGGCCGGGCGGCTTCAGTTATACGCTAACAGCCTGTTGAAATACTCTCCGCGGGCATCGCGGCTTCCTCAGCGCCGTGGGCGCGACATGTCTATAGAACCCGGTGAGAAAAGCGCCGAAGCTCCGTAGGAGCGGCATGTCTTCTGGATCGCGGACACATGCCGCTCCTACGGAGCTGCCACTCTCGCTTCCGACGAGCTCTATAGGCATGGCGCGCCTATGGCGCTGAAATGGGTTTTCCAACAGGCTGTTAGAGGGTCCGACCGGCGGCGCTGCGGCGTGTTGGCCGCGCAAACCTCGGCGGTCCGAATAACGCGCGGAACTTGATCGGACCGCCGGGATCCTTCGACTGAGGTCCGCTCAGGATGACACGCCTCCTTTCGAACGGGAGAAGTTCCGACCGGCCTTACTCCACAGTCACGCTCTTCGCCAGGTTCCGGGGCTTGTCCACGTCGCAGCCGAGGGCCACGGCGGTGTGGTAGGCGAGGAGTTGCAGCGGGATGGAGGTGAGGATCGGTGAGAGGTAGTCCGGGCACGCGGGGATGTAGATCACGTCGTCGCAGATCTTCGCGAGCTTGGTGTCGCCCTCGGTGCCGATGGCGATCACGGGGCCTTTACGCGCCTTCACTTCCTCGATGTTGCTGATGTTCTTTTCCAGCACGCTGTCCTCCGGCGCGATGAAGACGCTCGGCACCTCGGGTGAGATGAGCGCGATGACGCCGTGCTTCAGTTCCGCGCTCGGGTGTCCGCTGGCGTGGATGTAACTGATCTCTTTCATCTTCAGCGCCCCTTCGAGTGCGACCGGATAGTTGAACTGCCGGCCGAGGAACATCATCGAGTGTGCCTTGCAGTATTTCTCGGCGATGCGCTTGATCTCATCGCTCTGCGAAAGGATGCGCGTGATCTTCGCCGGGAGGGCTTCGAGTTCGTTGATGATCTCCAGGCCCTCGGTGGTGCTGAGGTGCCGGATGCGGCCGAGCAGCAGGCCGATGAGTGTGAGGATCGTGACCTGGCTCGTGAAGGACTTCGTCGCCGCCACGCCGATTTCCGGTCCGGCGTGCATGTAGACTCCGCCATCGCTTTCGCGTGCGACCGTCGAGGCCACGTTATTGCAGATGCCGAGTGTCCGGTGGCCCTTGCGCTGGCTCTCGCGCAGCGCCGCCAGCGTGTCGGCGGTCTCGCCGCTTTGGCTGATGCAAAAGACCAGCGTATTGGTCGGCAGCGGCATGTTCCGGTAGCGGAACTCGCTCGCGAACTCGACCTCCACGGGCACATGCGCCAGCGCCTCGATTACGTATTCGCCCACCATGCCGGCGTGGCTCGCCGTGCCGCATCCGGTCAGGATGATCCGCTCCACATTGCGCAACTCCGTGGCTGTCATTTCCAGTCCGCCGAGCTTTGCCGTCGCCTCCTCGCGGCTGAGCCTTCCGCGCATCGCATCCAGCACGGTGTCCGGCTGCTCGTGGATTTCCTTGAGCATGAAATGCGGGTAGTCGCCCTTGCTCACGTCCTCCTCGGTCATCTCCACCTTCGTCACCTCGAAGCCGCTCGCGCCGCCCAGCAGGCTCGTAATTTCAAACTCCTCCCGCGTCAGCGCCGCGATGTCGTAGTCCTTCAGATAGATGGCGTCCCGCGTGTAGGCGATCATCGCGCTCACATCGCTGGCGAAGAAATTCTCCCCCTTGCCGATGCCCAGCACGAGCGGTGAGCCGCGCCGCGCGCCGACCAGCACATCGCCCACATCCTGATGGATCATCACGATGCCGTAGGTTCCGACGACCTGCTTCAAAGCCTTCCGCAGCGCTTCGATCAGCCGCCCCTTGGTCGGCTCGCCGCCGGCCGCGTCGTAGGCCTTTCCGATCAGATGCGCCAGCACCTCGGTGTCCGTCTGGCTTTGGAAAGTGTGGCCCTCTTTGACGAGCGCCTCCTTGAGCACGGCGTAGTTTTCGATCACGCCATTGTGGCAGAGGAAAAGCTTCCCGCTTTGGTCGGAGTGAGGGTGTGCGTTTGCGTCCGTCACCCCGCCATGCGTGGCCCAGCGCGTGTGGGAGATCCCCACCGTGCCCACGGGCGGCGATTCCTTGATGAGTTCCGCCAGATTCGCGATGCGGCCCACCTTCTTCCGCGTCTCGATCTTTCCGCCCTCGGCGATCGCCACGCCCGCGGAGTCGTAGCCGCGGTATTCGAGCCGGCGCAGGCCGTCGAGGAGGATGGGCACCGCCTGTGATTTTCCGATGTAGCCGATGATTCCGCACATAGATTTTTGGTGGGTGAAAGGTGGACGCGAAAACTGGCAGACGCGGCAGGCGACGGCAAGCGCACCGTCGGATGGGACACGCTTCTGCACGTCCCTCCGGATGTCATAGCGCGTTGCGAAAATCGCGGCAGCGTGGCCGACAAGGAGCGTGGGTTCATGCCGCTTCTTTCGTAACGCTCTATCGAGATCGTGAATCCGGTCGGCAGTCCGGGCGCGGGAGCGCTTCGTGGGCGCGGAGGTAGATGCTGTGGCGGGGGCCGCGGGTCATTTCC
>JAYTML010000009.1:0-1709 GCA_043728655.1 Chthoniobacter sp.
TGCACGTAGCCGAGCGTGGCCAGCGCGAGCGTGACGGAGTGCGCGAGCGTAAATGTGGTGACCTGCGCGAGGAGCGGGCGCCCTTTCCGGCTGAGCAGGAAAACGCCGAGCACAAACAGAATGTGGTCCAGCCCCTCGGGCACCACATGGATGTAGCCCTGCCGGATATACGTCACGAACGTGCTCCACGCATCGCCCGACGATCCGCCCGCGGCCACGCTGCCCGGCGTCGGTCCGGTCGGCGCGGCGGCATTCAGCGCGGTGAGGTCCATCGTGAAGCTCTTCTCGCCGGGAAAAAGCACCGCCAGCCGCGGATGCACTTCGCCGCGGATGATGTTCTGGAAAACGATGCTCAGCTTCGCGTCGGGCGTGGAGCGGATGTGCCAGCCGGTGAGCCCCGCGGCCAGCGTGGTGCGCCACTCGCCGGTGATCACGACCACGTCCTCCGCGCCCGCGAGCGGCCCGCTGTTTTTTCCGGTGAAAGCGAACGTGAAATCCGGCTGCACGCGCCCCACGGGCTCGAGGGTGAACTCGACCCAGCGCTCCACCAGCGCGCGTGCCTCGCGGATCAGCGTGGCCTTTTCCTCCGCGCTCATCGCCGCCAGCTTCGGCGGCAGCGTGGAGGGCTCGATGTCCGGCGCGCTCGTCAGGCAGCGCGGGTCCACTTCCACGGTGATGCGGGCCGTGCCGTCGCCGGGAAAAAAGCCGCGCACCGGGATGTCCGGAACCGGATGGGCGAGCGCCGCCACCGTCAGCAGCAGGCCGACGAGGAGGAAAATTGCGGCTTGCTTGCAGAGGGGATGCATGGTGCCTTTCCGGGCAGCTTGGTGGCATTCCGCCACCCGGCTCAACCACCAAATCCAGTACCTCCTATGAAACAGCTCCTCACACTCGCGGCGCTCGCCGTCCTCTCCCTCTCCGCCTCCGCTGCCTGCGGCAAGAAGGTCACCAATGAAGGCACGCTCAAGTCCTACGACGCCGAGAAAAAGGTCGTGGTCGTCGAAATCGCGGAGGGCAAGACCGCCTCGATCACCCTCACTCCCGCCACCACCGGCGCCGACAAAGCCGCCGACCTCGTGGGCAAAGCCGTGACCGTGATCAGCGAGCATGGCAAGGCCGACAGCGTCGCCGCCAAGTCCTAATCGGAACAACATTCCATCACGCAAGGCCCGCCCGGCACCCGCCGCGCGGGCCTTGTCGTTTTCGCATCCCGCATGTCATCCCGAGCGGAGCGTAGGCGGAAAGGCGGGCGCAGCGCAGTCGAGGGACCTCGACTCCATTCCGTCCCGCCTCCGCCCACACGGAATTCCGCTCGGGATGACACGCATTTTGGAGCCGTTCATTTCAAGCGGACGGAACCCGAACAGCGACGCCATCGCAAGCGCGGGCGACGTTGACCTTTCGCCTTTCGCCTTTCGCCTTCCCCCGCCCTACCCCCCGATCTGCCGCAGCTCCTCCAGCCCCATCTCCACCGCCAGCCGGCTGTCCGCCGGCGTGATGACTCCGGAAGCGCGGCCCGCATTGATTCCCGCTGCGAAATCGTCCAACTCCGCCTGATACGCCGGCGTCTCGTCAAGCGGCACGGTCTCGGACTTGCCGTCGCGCAGCAGATGCAGCGCATTCGCATCGAGCGCGATGTCGTGGACGAGCGTCCCCTTTTCCATGACCAGCCGGAACGCATGGCGGAACGCTCCGCCATTCCGGTCCCA
>JAYTML010000010.1:0-2692 GCA_043728655.1 Chthoniobacter sp.
AGCGCCCCGTCGAGAAAAAGCGCGCGACACCTCACCCGCGGCTCTCACCTCCCACCTCCCAACCTCCGAACTCACTCGCCCATGTTCAGCTTCACGTAGTCCACGCTCAGGTCCGTCGTATAAACTGTGTACTCCGCGCTGCCGACGTGGAGGTCGATGGTGATGGTGAAACGCTTCTGCGCGACGACCTCCTGGAGTTTCGCGAATGGCGTCTTGCTCGGCATGCCGCCATGCACGGCGATGATGCCGTCGTAGAAAATGTCGATGACCTCCTCCCGCAGCTTCGCACCGGAGTAGCCGAGCGCGTCCATGATCCGCCCCCAGTTCGGATCGCCGCCAAACCACGCGCACTTCGTCAGCGTCGAATTCGCCACCGCCTCCGCGGCCTTGCGCGCGTCGCTGTGTGTGGCCGCGCCGTTGACGTGGACTTCCACAAACTTCGTCACACCCTCGCCGTCCTCGACGATCAGCCGCGCGAGGTTCTTCGTCACAAAATCGAGCCCGCGCTGGAATTCCTTGAACGCCGCCGTGCCGTGGCGCAGCGGCTTGTTCCCGGCGGCGCCGTTGGCGAGCATGATCACGGTGTCATTGGTGCTCATGTCGCCGTCGATGGTGATGCGGTTGAACGATTGCTCGACGGACACGCTCAGCGCGCACTGGAGCTGCTTTTTGTCGATCACCGCGTCGGTCGTGATGAAGCTGAGCATCGTCGCCATGTTCGGATCGATCATCCCTGCGCCCTTCGCGATGCCGCCGATGCGCACGGTCTTGCCGTCGATCTTCAGCTCGACCGCGACCTCCTTCGCAAAGGTGTCGCTCGTCATGATCGCCTGCGCCGCGCGGTTGCTCCCGTCTTCGGTCAAGGCGGCGGGCAGCGCCGCGATGGACGCCTCCATTTTCTCGATCGGCAACTGCACGCCGATGCGCCCCGTCGAGCACACCATCACCTGCCGGTCCCGGATGCCCAGCGCGCTCCCGGCCGCCGCGGCCATGCGTTTGGCATTCTCGATTCCCACCAGCCCGGTGCAGGCGTTGGCATTGCCCGCGTTCGCCAGGATGGCGCGCACGTCGCTGCTGCGGAGGTGCATGAGCGAGACGCGCACCGGCGCGGCTTTCACGCGATTTGTGGTGAAAGTCGCCGCCGCCACCGTCTCCCGCGGAGAGTGGATGAGCGCGATGTCGGGGCGGTCCGGGTTGCTCGCCTTGATGCCGCAATAGACGCTGCCTGCGAGGAAGCCTTGGGCGGCGGTCACTCCGCCTGGGATTTCGGTGTAGGACATGGCTGACTGATTCTGGCGGGAGATCGCGGGCGGAAAACGGATGCAGAGCCAAGCCAATCCCGTGCTCGGTGACGAGCACGTTTCCCGGAAAAATGCGCGGTGCTACAGGAGTGCGGTGGTCTCAGGCCAGCCGCACATCACGTTCAGCGCCTGCACCGCCTGCCCGGACGCGCCTTTCACCAGATTGTCCTCCGCGCTCAGCAGGATGATCCGCCCGGTCCGGATGTCATGCCGCCACGCGAGGTCGATGAAATTCGTCTGCGTCACATTCTTGGTGTCCGGCGTCCCGCTTTCACCCAGCAGCCGGACGAATGGCTCCCCGCCGTACGCCTCGCCGAGCGCGGCGAATATCTCCGCCGGGCTCACGTCGTCCGCGGGCGCGGCGGTGATCGTGGTGAAAATCCCGCGGTTCACCGGGATGAGGTGCGGGAGAAAAGTGACGGTCACCGGGTCGCCATACGCCTTGCTCAGCTCCTGCTCGATCTCGGCGAGGTGCCGGTGCTTCGGCACGCTGTAGGCGCGCACGCTTTCGTTGCACTCCACGTAGAGCAGCTCGGTTTTCGCGTTGCGGCCCGCGCCGCTCACGCCGCTGAGGCTGTTGATGACGATGCTCGCCGGCTTCAGCAGCCGGCGCTTCAGCAGCGGATGCAGCGGCACGATCACGCTCGTCGGGTAGCACCCCGGCGAGGCGATGAGCTGCGCGCCGCGGATCTCCGCGCGGTAAATCTCCGGCAGCCCATAGACGCTGATCGCCGCCAGCTCCGGCGCGTGTGGCGGCGTGCCGTAGAATTCCTCGTACACCGCCGGATCCTTGATCCGGAAATCCGCGCTCAGGTCGATCACCCGCAGCCCCGCTGCGACCAGCGGCTGCGCGTACTCCGCCGCGACGCCGTGCGGCAGCGCGAGGAAAGCGATCCGCGCTCCCGTGGCCACGATCTTCGCCACGTCGCTTTCGATGAACGCCAGCTTCGCATACCGCTGCCCGGCAAATCTCGGAAAAATCGTCTCCACCGTCTGCCCCGCGAGCTGCCGCGAGGTCAGCGCCACGAGCTCCACGCCCGGATGCCGCATCAGCAGGCGCACCAGCTCCTCGCCCGAGTATCCGCTGGCCCCGACGACGGCGACTTTTTCGAGATTCATAGGCAGCCAGTCTAAAAGCCGTGCCGCGCTTGCAAACAGCAAAGTTCCCCCCGTCGAATGCGGAAATGGGAGAGCGGATTGCGGAATAACCCGCCCCCACTCCGCATTCCGAATTCCAAACTCCGCATTCAGCCCACTTCCCCCAAAATACCGCTTCCCTTTCCAATCCCCCCCGCTACTTTTCCGCTCTCAAATTTCGGGCCGTAGCACAGCTTGGTAGTGCGCTTGAATGGGGTTCAAGAGGTCGCGAGTTCAAATCTCGCCGGCCCGAT
>JAYTML010000011.1:0-1574 GCA_043728655.1 Chthoniobacter sp.
GGTGAGCGATGCCTGGGGCTGGAGCGGCGAACACGAATATACTTTCGCCACCAACGGCTTCGACAAAGACGGCGCGATCTGGACGACGCATTGCCTCACGGGCAGCTACACGTCGGAGACGAAGTTTCGCGGCTGGGCGCTGCGACACTTTCCCGACGGGCGCTGGGAGGCGATGTGCAGCGGCTTGCGCAGTCCTTCGGGCGTGGCGTTCAACGCGGAGGGCGATGCCTTTTACAGCGAGAACCAAGGGCCGTGGAATGGCACCTGTTCGCTGAAACATTTGCGCCCCGGCGGCTTCATGGGCCACCCCATCGGCAACGTCTGGTATGACCTCGCGCCAAAGATGGGCCCGCGCCCCGCCGCGCCGACGAACAAGGAAGACTCGCGCTATTACCTAGATGCCGACCGCATCCCGCAACTCGTGCTGCCCGCTGTCATTTTCCCGTATAAAAAAATGGGCCAGTGCGCGACGGCAATCATGCTCGATAAATCGGGCGGCAAGTTCGGCCCGTTCGCCGGGCAGATGTTCGTCGCCGACTACACGCTGAGCCTCGTGATGCGCGCGGACATGGAGAAAGTGAACGGCGCGTATCAAGGCGCGTGCTTCCCGTTTCGGCAGGGCCTTAGCACCGGCATCATCGGCGGCACCATCACGGACGGTGGACAAATCTTTGTCGGCGGCAGCAAGCGCGGCTGGCCCGTGCGCGGTCTCGCAACACACGCGCTCCAGCGCATCGACTGGACCGGCAAAGTGCCGTGCGAAATCCAAACGATGCACGCGAAGCCCGACGGCTTCGAGTTACGCTTCACATCGCCAGTCGATGTAGCGAGCGCATCGAACACCGAGAGCTACAGGCTGGAAACTTTCACGCATCACTACTACGGCGCATACGGCAGCCCTGAACTCGACCAAGCCGACCAGCGCATCGCCGCCGCGACCGCGAGCGCCGACGGCCTCACCGTGCGCCTCGTCGTGGACAAACTCGTGCGCGGCCACGTCCACGAACTCCACCTCCCCGGCGTCCGCGACCGCACCGGCCAGGCGCTCCTGCACGACGCGGCATATTACACGCTGAATCAGATCCCGAAGCCATGAACCGCATCCTCAAGCCTCGATGAAGATCCCGTCCGCGAGCCTGCTGGTCGGCATCGCGCTCACCCTCGCCGCAATGGCCGAGGACGCGCCGCCGCCCGCCAAGCCCGTCGTGCGTGCGGTTTCGCCCGGCATTTACGATGTCGGCAAAGTGCGGCTGGATCAAAAGGCGCTCAGCATTTCTTTCCCCGGAAAGCTGAACATGAAGCGGGGGTTGCTCGAATACCTGCTCGTGAACCCCAAAGGCAGCGCCCACGAAAGCCTGCTCGTGACCGATGTGGCGGCGAACGACATCCACGTGGCCATGCTTCTGCTCGGGGCAAAGGGCGGGGCCATCACCGCCGACGCCCCGCCGGGGCAGCTCGACGCGCGGTATTTCCGCACCGCCCCGAAGCTCACGGGAGAGACCGTTTTCATCACCGTGAAATGGAAGGAGAAAGACGTGGAAAAGACCGTGCCCATTGAGGATTGGCTCTTCAAC
>JAYTML010000012.1:0-3947 GCA_043728655.1 Chthoniobacter sp.
ACGAATACGTCGCTGATTCCCGCCGCCCGCAGATTGGCGAGGAACTCGCGCGCGTCGGCGGGCGGGGCAGCCTCCGGCGCGAAAAAGCGGAGCGAAGGATCGGCGCGAAACTGCAGATGAAGCGGCGGAAGCGGCTGGCCATCGGGCGCGGTGAAGACGGGCCGGAGCTGCCAGTCGCGGCCAAAGAGCGGCGAGTTGAGATAGGAGTGATTGGCAAACCGCGTGAGGCGCGTTCCCGGCGGCAGACTTTCCAAAGCGGCAAGCGCCTGCCCCAGCGACTTCCCGCCAGCGGTCTGGAGATGAAGCCTGAAGTTTTTCTCCGTCTGCGCGCGCATCCGCGGGGCCAGGGCGGCAAGCGCGGGCCAGATGGTGGCGAGACTTAGCAGCGCGAGCGGTTTCCACGCCCGCGCCGGCAGCCAGTGCAGGAGAGCCACGCCGCCGAGTGCCGCGGCCAGTCCTCCGAAACGCATCGTGCCGGAGAGCGGCCAGCAAAGAGCCAGGCCGACCCCCGCGAGCGAGCGCCAGACGAGCGCGAAGCGCGCGCGCGCATCCAGCAGCGGGCCGGCGAGCGCGAGGCCGAAGACGAACCACGGCACGACGTAGCGCGAATACACCTCGATGCGCCCATCCACATAGCCGCCGCCGATGCAAAACGGCGCGACGAGATGGAGGGCGAACTGGACGACGCCGCCGGTCAGGAGCAGTCGCCGGAGCGTGCCCTCCGCGGGAGCGCGGGGCGCGCGGCCTGACCATTCGGCGGCGAATGCCGTGATGTAGCCGGAGACCGCCAGCACGCCGAGCGGCAGCGGCCAGCCGAGATACTCGTGGGCGATGTGCCCCCACATCCGCCACGTCCACGGCCGCTCGGCCAGAAAGCCGACGAGCGTGATGTCCACCTGCTCGCTGCGCGAGAGCGGCCCGGCGAACGGCCCGATCTCGGCAGGGAAAAGCGGGTTGCCGCTGGCGAGGGCATTGCGGAGGAACCAGACCGAACCGGTCGCCGCCGCCGCCGCGCACATCGCGGCGAAAAGCGTGACCCGCGAGCGCCACGGCATCCGCGCGAGGAGCGGCGAAACGCAGACGACTGCCGCCACGGGGAGAAATGTGGCCTTTGTCCCCGCGGCGAATCCTGCCAGAAGGCCCGCCACCACGGCATGGCCCGGTCGCAGAGTGCCGCTGGCGCGTGCGGCAAAGTAGATCGCGCCGAGCAGCGCCGCGGAGCCGGCGAGATCGCAGGCCGAAAAGGTGCGGGTCTGCCAGACGAGGGGCGGCGAAGCCAGCACTGCGGCTGCCGTCAAAAGGCTCGCCGTCGCGTCGCATCCCGCCAGTCGCACGATGCCTCCGGCGGCCACCGCCGCCAATCCGAGCCAGACGAGCCCCGTGAGGACGACGAGCCCGTCGTGGTGAAATGGCAGTGCGAACCACGCCGCGAGCAACTCGGCATTCAGCGGCAGATACGCCATGAACTGCGGCATGATCTGGGTGAAGCCGCCATGCTGGATCCACGCAGCGACGGCCACCGCGTGGTAGCCGAAGTCGTCGATGAAATAACCCGTGCCGGCCGTGAACGCGCGCACGACCGGAAACGACGCGAAGGCGACCACCGCCCCGGCGGCAACGCGCGACGCGATGGAGCGCGGCGCTTTCAGCACGATGAAATCCGCAAGCCCGCCGCAGTGCCTCGTCCCGAAAGCGACCGCTGCGGCGATCCCGCAGACTGCCAGAGTCACGGGCAGAGGACGCAAATGCCCGGCGAGTCCCGCGCAAAGCACGGCAAGCACCGCGCAGATAGGGAACAGCGCGCACAGCCCCACCGCGAAGTCGAGGCGCCGAGCGGCGATGGCGGACGCCCAGCGCCATGCCAGCCAGAGCACGCTCAGATTCCCGACGATGAACAGGGCCGCTTTCATCCGTCCGGGAATCAGAACCCAGCCCGGCGTTTTACACGATGGTATTCGAGAGGGTGCCGAGGCCGGTGATCGAGATGCGGACTTCGTCGCCGCTCGCGAGCGTGAAGTCATTCGGCGGGACCGTGCCGGTGCCGGTGAGGAGATAGCAGCCGGCGGGGAAGTGGTTGTCTCGCATCAGCCACTCGGCGAGTTCGGGCAGCGTGCGCTTCATCTGAGCGAGCGAGGTCTGGCCGGAGAAAACGGGCGCGCCCGCCCGCCAGATGTGGACGTGGATTTCGGTGTCGCGCGGCAGCGCGTCGCGCACGACGAGGCCGGGGCCGAGGGCGCAGCACTGGCTCCAGACCTTGGCCTGCGGGAGGTAGAGCGGGTTCTCGCCCTCGATGTCGCGCGAGCTGAGATCGTTTCCGACGGTGTAGCCAAAGATCGCGCCGCGCGTGCTGATGGCGAGCGTCAGCTCGGGTTCGGGCACGTTCCATTTCGAGTCGCTGCGCAGGCGCAGGCTCGCGCCGTGGCCGACCACGCGGTGCGGTGTGGCCTTGAAGAAAATCTCGGGCCGCGCGGCGTCATAAACACGGTCGTAGAAAGTGCCGCCGCCCGCGTCCTTCGACTCCTCGATCCGCGCATCGCGGCTGCGCAGATACGTCACGCCTGCCGCCCAGACCTCCTGGCTGCCGATGGGCGCGAGCAGTTTTTCCGGCCGCACCACCGGCGTGGCCTGGGCGAGCTGCGCGTGCAGCCAGCGCGCGGGGTTTTCCTCCTGGAAGAGCGTGTCGAGCCGCGGCTCGGCCAGGAGAAAGCAATCCTCGCCGCGCTGGGCGACGAGGCCCTCCGCGGTGCAATAGACGGTGACGGGTGGCAGGGACATCGGCCCAGCATGAGGAGCACCCGCACGCGGCGCAACTTCCCGCTTTGCCCACCCGCGGGAAAGCTGCATCTTCTCCGCCCCATGCTCTGGCTGAACAAGCTCCTCCGCACTTTCTTTAACTTCCGCGAGAAGTCCGACGGCGACGTCGTGAAGCCGTTCCTCGACCACATGGAGGACCTGCGCTGGACGCTCATCAAGATGGTCCTCGTGCTGGTCGCGGGCATGGGCGTCGCGTTCTACTTCGTCACCGACCTGATGCGGCTGCTGAAACAGCCGCTGGCCGCCATCGACCCGGAGATGGAAAACCAGCTCATCACCACGGGCATCGTGGACTCGTTCGTCATCACGCTCGAGCTGGCGTTCTTCGCGGGCATCGTGCTGTCGCTTCCGTTTCTCATCTATTTTCTCGCGTCGTTCGTGCTGCCGGCGCTGACGCGGAAGGAGAAAAAATTCCTCTTTCCCGGCATCCTCCTCAGCACGCTGCTCTTCGCCACCGGCGTGCTGACGTCCTACTACTGGCTGCTGCCGCGCACGCTTCAGTTCTTCCACAACTACGCGGAGAAGATCGGCGTGCGGACCCTGTGGTCCTGGCGGGATTACCTCTCTTTCTGCTCGTGGCTGACTATCGGCTTCGGGCTGCTCTGCCAGGTGCCCATCGTCATCGTGACGCTCGCGCTGCTCGGGCTGGTTGATTACAAACTTCTGTCCAGCACGCGCGCCTACGCCATCACCGGCATTCTCGTTTTGTCCGCGATCATCGCGCCGACGCCCGATCCGATGACCTTCATCACGCTCGGTGCCCCGATCATCGTGCTCTACGAGGCGTGCATCTGGATCGTGTGGGTCATCGACCGGCGGAAACAGCGCGCGGAGACGCTGCGGGAGTTTTAGAGGGGGCTCACGCGGTAGCTGCCGTCCGGTGCGACGGTGAAGGCGGGCACTAGCCGATCCCGCTCGAAGGCGTCGTAGGCCGGCTGCAACTGCGCCCAAAAACGCGCGAGCGCAGGATCGCGGGCGGTCTGCGCGGCGGCGAAGGCGGTCCACTCCGCGCCTTGCATCCGCGCCGGGAAGATGTGGACGAAAATGGGCGCGTCGCTGCGGGCGCGGGTGTCGAGCGCGGCGAGGTAGAGCTGCTCGATGCCGGTGTCGCCGATGGGTGCGCAGCCGATGCT
>JAYTML010000013.1:0-2637 GCA_043728655.1 Chthoniobacter sp.
ACCGGACCGGAGGGCGTGGAGCGCGCGACTGCGACGCCGTGGAGTGCTGTCATCCTCGACCTCATGCTGCCGGGGCTCGACGGATTCGAGGTGCTGAAACAGATCCGCCACACCAGCGATGTGCCGGTGCTCATGCTCACCTCCCGCGGCGACGAGGCGGACCGCATCGTGGGCCTCGAGATCGGCGCGGACGACTATCTGCCGAAGACATTTTCCACGCGCGAACTCCTCGCCCGCATCCGTGCCGTGACGCGCCGCACCGTCCGCGACGTGCCGGCCGCGGCGGTCGCGGACAGGGAGATCGTCATCGCCGGGCTGCGCATCCGCCCCGGCTCGCGCACCGCCGTGCTGGACGACACGCCGCTCACGCTCACGCCCGTCGAGTATGACCTGCTGCTTTCGCTCGCCCGCGCGAAGGGCCGCGTGAAGACGCGCGACCACCTGCTCGAGGAAATCCGCGACCGCGACTACGAGGTCTTCGACCGCTCGATCGACGTCCACATTTCCGCGCTGCGGAAAAAGCTGGGCGACGATCCGAAGACGCCGCGCTTCATCCGCACCGTGCGCTCGTCCGGCTACATGCTCATCGACCCCGATGCGGAATAATGCCGTGCGCCGCGTGCGCTTCCCGCTCTCGCTGAAGATCGTCGCGTGGTTCTTTGTGAACGTCGCCTTCCTTGGCGTGGCCGCGTGGATCTTCATCCGCGCGCAGCTCGGGCCGGGGCTGGATGTGCTCCTCGCCGGGCCGGCGGGCGAGCGGCTGCAGGCCATGGCGCAGCTTGTGTCGGAGGAGCTGAAAGAGCTGCCGCAGAGCGAGTGGAGCGCGTCACTTGCGCGCGTGAGTTCGGCGTATCGCGTGCCCGTGGCGGTTTTCCGCAATGACGGGAAAATGATCGCGGGCGAGATCGCGCCCGCGCCTCCGGAGGTACTCGCGCGGGTGAGCGAAGGCCCGCGCCCGCAGGGGCCGCCGCCCCGCCCGATGGATGGCCCCGGACCGCGGGACCGCCAGCCGCAGGACAGGCCGCCGCCTTTCGACCCACCAGTGCGCGACGACCGGCCTGCCAACCGGCCACCGCTGGACCGCCCCGGCCCGCCGCCCGCGATGGCGGGCGCGTTTCCGAAATTTATCGTCCGCGCCGGCGAGCCGCGCCTCTACTGGATCGGCATCCGCCTGCCGCTGCCAGACCGCGTCGCGCGTCCGCAGATGCCGACGACCCTGGTCCTGGCGACCGGGACTCTGCGCGGCGGACTGTTCTTCGATTTCACGCCGTGGCTGCTCGGCGGCGCCGTCGTGCTCGCGCTCTCCGCTCTGCTCTGGCTGCCGCTCGTCCGCGGCATCACCCGCGCGCTGCGGCAGATGACCGGCGCGGCGGAGGCCATCGCCGAGGGCCGCTTCGAGACACACGTCGAGAGCGACCGCGCCGACGAGATCGGCCGCCTCGCCACCGCGCTCAATGACATGGCCGCGCGACTCCGCGAATTCTTCACCGGGCAGAAGCGCTTCCTCGGCGACATCGCCCACGAACTCTGCTCCCCGCTCGCCCGGATGGAAATGGCCCTCGGCATCCTCGAGCACCGCGCCGCCGATGACGCCGCGCGCGGCTACGTGGCCGATGTCCGCGAGGAGGCCCGCCACATGTCCGCGCTCGTCAGCGAGCTGCTCTCCTTTTCAAAGGCCGGCGTCGGCGGCCGCTCCGTCGAGCTCAAGCCCGTCTCCCTCGCCGAGCTCGCCTCCCGCCTCATCGCCCGCGAGGCCCGCGAGCCGGGCATCATCGCCCTCGACGTGCCTGCCACGCTCACCGTCCTCGCCGAGCCCGACCTCCTGGCGCGCGCCCTCGGCAATGTCATCCGCAACGCCCTGCGCTACGCCGCTCCCGTCGGCTCCGCCGCGGAAGGCGCCCACTCCTTTCGCCCTCTCCAGCACCCGGACGGGCGGCCCACCGGCCCCATCGTGGTCGCTGCGCGGAGCAGCGGCGCGCATGTCATCGTCACAGTCACCGACTCCGGGCCCGGCGTCCCCGAGGAGGCGCTGCACCGGCTCTTCGATCCGTTCTTCCGCCCCGAGGCCGCCCGCACACGCGAGACCGGAGGCGCGGGCCTCGGGCTGGCGATTGTGAAAAGCTGCGTCGAAGCCTGCGGCGGAACCGTGGCCGTCCGCAACGTCCAGCCCACGGGCCTCCAAGTGGAGTTCACCCTCCAGCCCGCGAGGTAGGTTTGCCCTTTCTTTTTTGGCACTCCATCTGCATCTTCCCGTCGTATGCCGAAGCCGTCTTCTCCCGTCCAGACCAGCCTCCTCGCCATCACCCAGACCGCCGTGGGCTGCGGCATCGGCCTGCTCATCGCGGGCAAGCTGGGCCGGCCGGCTCAGAAAACGACCGCCACCACGATGATCTCCGTCGGCGCGCTGCTGGCGCTGCCGGTGCTTGTCGGCGTCATCGTCCGCGCGGTGAACCGGCCCGAGTCCGCGCGCGGGATGCGCCGCCGGCTGGACTCGATCCGACAGGACTCCGGATTCCCCGACGAGGCTGAGATTTTTTAGGTAAGACACCCGCGCGCCCCGGCATGGGCGATGCTTGCTTTAGGCACCATGAAGCTCCCCCCCTTCCACCGCCCCAAAATCGATCTGCACTCGATCGC
>JAYTML010000014.1:0-27575 GCA_043728655.1 Chthoniobacter sp.
GCGCTGGTGCGCATCCACCGCATCGGAATCTGCGGCACGGACTACGGCGGCTACCTTGGCAAGATGCCCTTCTTCAGCTACCCGCGGATCCCCGGCCACGAGCTCGGCGTGGAGGTGCTCGCAGTCGGCGACGGCGTGACGAACGTCGCGCCCGGCGACCGCTGCTCCGTGGAGCCCTACATCAACTGCCAGCACTGCTACTCCTGCCGCCGCGGCCTCACGAACTGCTGCGAATCGCACAAGACCCTCGGCGTGATGTGCGACGGCGGGATGGTCGAGCGCTACCTGCTCCCCGCGCGCAAGCTCCACATTTCGCGCCAGCTCAGCTACGACCAGCTCGCGCTCGTCGAGACGCTCGCCATCGGCTGCCACGCCATCGACCGCGGCGCACCGCGCGCCGGCGAGCACGTGCTCATCATCGGCGCCGGCCCGATCGGGCTTTCGGCGGTCGAGTTTGCGAAAGTCGCGGGCGCGAAAACCATCGTCATCGACATCAATGAGGCGCGGCTCGCGTTTTGCAAAAAGACGATGGGCGTGGACTACACGATCACGGCGAAAGGCGACGGCTCGGAGGTGAAGGAGCTCGAGGAAATCACGAACGGACAGCTCGCCGACGTGGTCGTGGATGCGACCGGCAGCAACAAGTCCATGAGTGCCGCGCTCCATTACTGCGCCTTTGGCGGACGCCTCGTCTATGTCGGCATCACGCAGCAGGAGCTGTCGTTTTTGCACGCGCCCATCATGCACCGCCGCGAGCTCTCGATCCTGGCCAGCCGCAATGCGCTCTCTCCCGATTTCGCGCGCATCATCCAGCTCATCGAGGACGGGCGCATCGACACCCAGCCGTGGATCACCCACCACGCGAAGTTCGACGACATGATCGCCGCGTTTCCCACATGGCTGAAACCGGAGACCGGCGTCATCAAGGCGGTCGTCGAGGTGGCGTGAGGCGGGCCGCGTCGGCGAAATGCGGAAAGAAAAGATTTGTCATGTCCGCGTGACTGCCCATCATCCCCGGCCCATGCCCACTGGCAAAGAAAGGAGGGGAAAACACTAATTATGAAATATCTCGCCATCATCGCGATCGCAGCCGCGGCCTTCAGCCTCGGCGCCTGCGCCCATAAGCCGGCACCGGCTCCGGCACCGGCTTCGACCGGCTACTCGAAGTAATCCCGTCTCGTTTTTCGAGGGGAACCCATTTGCAAGGCCAGACCGGCGCGAGCCGGTCTGGCTTTTGTATGTCTGGAGGCGGCGTCCGCAACCGGCCCGGCGACAGAACCGCGGTCCCCTTTCACCCCGGCGGCACCGTGGCGCCCGACCCGGCTGGCGAAGGCGCGGGTGTCAGGACTTCCGGGCGGCACTCCGCTGCGATCCGGGAATCGGCCGACGGACGAAAACATTCAGGAAAAGCTCAAAGCGCGCGGGGATCGGGAGGCGGGTGGATGCGGTGCGGGAATTTTTCGTTTTCATGGTCCTTCACCTATAGCTGGACGCATGCCGCAGCCCGTCAGGCGCGCCGCCTTTTCCGCCGGAGCCCGCACTGCGGCATTGTCATCCGCGGGTGCGGGTGAAATGCTGTCCCAGTCATGACGAGTGTTTCCTCCGACTCGTTGGTTATTTTCCTGATTGGCGAACAAAGGTTCGCGATCGGAGTGGCTGCCGTGGAGCAGGTGGTGCGGGCGGCCGAGATCTCGCCCCTGCCGGAGGCGCCGCGCGGGGTGCGCGGGGTAATCAATCTTCAGGGCCGGATCGTTCCGGTATTCGATCTGTGGTCCCGTTTCGGGCAGCCGGACCGCGCCGTGCGCGCGAGCGATCACCTCATCGTCGCGCACACGCACTGGCGCACGGTCGCGCTGCTCGTGGATGCCGTCGTGAGTGTGGTTCCGCGAGGAGAAGGGCACGTCACGCCCGCGGCGGAGATTCTGCCCGACCTCGCCTGCGTCTCGGGCGTGATGAAAACCGACGACGGTCTGGTGCTGGTGCAGGACGTCGAGCGGTTCCTTTCCATCGAGGACCACGCAGCGCTCCAAATGGCGCTGCAACTGGAGCCATGACACACACTCTCGATGCCGCCCTGCTCCAGGCGGTCAGCGTGGCGATCGAGGCGCAGCTCGGGCTGCACTATCCGCCCGACCGCTGGGGCGATCTCGAGCGCGGCCTCCGCGGCGCGGCCCTGGATCTCGGCTTTGAGAGCGTGGAGAAATGCGCCCGCGAACTCGTGCTCGCGAAGCTGAGCCGCGCCCAGATCTACTCGCTCGCCGCGCATCTCACGATCGGCGAAACGTATTTTTTCCGCGACCCCGCCGCCTTCGAGGCGCTCGCGAGCGACATCCTTCCGGCGCTTCTGAAAGAGCGGCGCGGAGGCCCGAGGCAGCTGCGCATCTGGAGCGCGGGCTGCTGCACCGGCGAGGAGCCCTACTCCATCGCCATCGCCCTGCGCCTCGCCATCCCGGACCTCGACCAATGGCAGGTCACGATCCTCGCGACGGACATCAATCCGCGCTTCCTGCACAAGGCGGCTGCCGGCATCTACGGCGCGTGGTCTTTCCGCGGCGTGCCGGAGGAGGTGCGAAACGCCTGGTTCCGCCCGACCGCGGACGGGCGCTTCGAGGTGCTGCCGTCCATCCGCGAGATGGTCACCTTTGGCTGCCTGAATCTGGTCGAGGATGTCTTTCCCTCCCTCGCCACAAACACGAACGCGATGGACCTCATCTTCTGCCGCAATGTGCTCATGTATTTCTCCCGCGCGCAGCTGCGCAAGGTGCTGACAAACTTCCACCGCTCGCTGGTCGATGGCGGGCGGCTCATCGTCGCCGCCACCGAGGGTTCCGGGGAGCTGTTCCGCGAATTCAGCCCCGGCGGTGTTCCCGGCGTCGCGCTCTATCGCAAGACCGCGCGGGCCGCCGTCGCGCCGCCGCCGCCGATTCCTGTCTCCGCGCGGCTTCCCGAGCCACTGCAGATGCCTGTGAAAGCGGCGGCGCCTAAGCCGCTCCGTCCGGCGGATCATGCGGCGGAGGCCCGCCGCCTGGCGAATGAGGGGAAACTCCCCGAGGCGCTCGCCGCCTGCGACTGCGCGCTCGCCGCGGACAAGCTCGTCGCCGCCCACCACTACCTGCGCGGCGTCATCCTGCAGGAGCAGAACGCCGCCGAGAGCGCCATCGCCGCGCTCCGGCGCGCGCTGTATCTCGACCACGATTTCGTCCTCGCCCATTTCACCCTCGGCCATCTGCTGATTCGGCAGGGCCGCACGGCGGATGCCGCGCGCCATTTCACCAATGCCCGCGCTCTCCTGCTCGCCTGCGCGCCGGATGCCGTGGTCCCCGAGTCCGACGGCATCACCGTTGCGCGCCTGCTCGCCATTCTCACCTCGATGAAGGAAGCCATCGCATGAACAAAACCCGAACGTCTGACTGGCCGGAAATCCGCCGCCGCATCGACGCCGTCCGCGAAACCGTGGAGCGCGGATTCGCCCCCTCGGCGGACGATGAGCGGCTCATCCTGAAAGCCCGCGCGCTGGCGCTCGCCAAGGAACCGGAATCTGACGGCGCCGACGGCGAAACGCTGGAGGTCGTGGAGTTCGACCTCGCCAGCGAGCGCTACGCCTTTCCGCTCAGCGATGTCCGCGAAGTGAGCCTGCTCCGCGAGCTGACCCCCGTGCCCTGCACGCCGCCGTTCGTGCTCGGGATCATCAATCTGCGCGGCGAAATCCGCACCGTCATCGACCTCAAGATATTCTTCGAGCTGCCGGCCGCCGGCATCACCGAGCTGAACAAAATCATCCTCATCCAGCACGACGAGCTGCAGATCGGAATCCTCGCCGACGCCATCCGCGGCGTGCGCCGCCTCGCGCTCGCCGACCTCCAGCCCACGCTCCCCACGCTCACTGCCATCCGCGCCGACTATCTGCGCGGCATCACCAGCACGCGGCTCGTGGTGCTCGACGCCGGGAAGATCCTGTCCGATCCCCGCATTCTCGTGGATGACCACGACGACGCATGACCGCAGACCTCCACATCAGGAGACCGACCGAATGACCGTAGGAAAGAAAATCGCCGCCGGATTCTGCCTCGCCGTCGCAGCCATCGCGGCCATCGGCGGCACCTCCTACCACTCCACGCAGCAGCTCGTCGCCACCGCTGAGTCGGTGAGCCAGGCGGAGTATGTCTTGAAAAACATGGAAGCGACGATCTCCGCACTCAAAGACCTCGAATCCGGGCGGCGCGGCTTTGTCCTCACTGGCGACGAAGCCTATCTCGCACCGTATCTGACGGCGCTCGGATCGATCGACGACCTCATGACCACGCTGCGCAAGCTGACCGCCGCTAACGAAAGGCAACAGCATCGGCTGGATGCGCTCGCGCGGCTCATCGGGGAAACCAAGCACTTGTCCAAGGAGATCATCGAGCTGCGCCGGGCCGGCGGATTGGTCGCCGCGCAACCGATGGTGGCGAGCGGGAGATTCAAAGTGATCATGGATGAGACACGGCGGTGGATCAGGGAGATGGAGGAGGAGGAAACGCAGCGGATGCGGAAACGGGAGGAGATCTCCCGTGCCGCGGTCACGCGGTCCAGGCGCGTCATCGCCTTCGGCGGACTCGCGTCGGCGCTGCTGCTCGCGATCGTCGGCTGGCTCATCACGAAAAACATCGCCGGGCCGCTGGCCGAGGTGACAGCCGCGGCGGAGAAAATAGCCGACGGCGACCTGGACATCGTTTTCTCCGAAGTCCCGCGCGACGACGAGGTGGGCACGCTGGTGAAGACCTTTGAGCGCATGTGCATCTCGCTCACCGTGCTCGCAGGCCGTGCCCGTCAGATCGCGGAGGGCGACCTCACGGCGCAGATCCAGCCGCGCTCCGAGCGCGACGTGCTCGGCAATGCCTTTGCCGGCATGGTTTCCGAGCTGCGCCGCCTCATGCAGGAGCTGCGCGATGCCGCCAAGGTCCTGGCCCATTCCGCGAGCGAGATCATGGCCTCGACGTCGCAACTCGCAGCGAGCGCCGCCGAGACGGCAACGGCCGTCACCGAGACGACCGCCACGGTCGAGGAGATGAAGCAAGCCTCCCAAGTCTCCAGCGGAAAGGCGAAGGAAGTGGCCGCCGAATCGCAGCGGGCGGCTGAAGTCGCGAACGGCGGACGGACCGCGCTCGGGCAGACGATCGAAGGCATGGGCCAGATCCGGCTGCAGATGGGCGCCATCGCGGAGAGCATCCTCAGCCTCAGCGCGCAGAGCCACGCGATCGGCGAAATCGTCACGACCGTCGATGACCTCGCCGCGCAGTCCAAGCTGCTCGCAGTCAATGCCTCCATCGAGGCGAGCAAGGCAGGCGACGAGGGAAAGGGATTCGCCGTCGTGGCGCTGGAGGTGCGCTCGCTCGCCGAGCAGTCGAAGAAGGCTACGACGCAGGTGCGCGGGATTTTGAACGACATCCAGAAAGCCACGGCGAACGCAGTCCTGGCCACGGAGGAGGGAGGCAAAGCGGTCGAGGCCGGCGTGACGCGGACGGCGTCATCGGGCGAATCGATCCGCGCACTCGCCGAGAGCATCGCCGCCGCGGCCCAAGCCTCCTCGCAGATCGCGGCTACCAGCCAGCAGCAGTTCGTCGGCCTGGATCAGGTCGGGTTGGCGATGGAAAACATCAAGTCCGCCAGCACGCAGACCGTGGCGAGCACGAGGCAGGCGGAAAGCGCAGCGCAGCGGCTCCACGAGATCGGGCAAAAGCTCCAGCAGCTCTTTGAGCGGTTCAAGACGTAGGCGCCTGCGCGCACATTATTTTGGCTTCCCAATGCCGCGTAAATCAGGCATGAGCAGCACTGCTGAGTCTGGTCGTTAGAATCATTGCGGTGAATCTTATGAGCAACAGCCCAAAATCTTTCTTCGGCGGCGGAGTCCTGCCCGAGTCTTTCCTATGTCACCCCCCGATGGAAATAACCACACGCCCCTAGCTGGCAAAGCTCCCCTGGGACGGTTCTCGCTGAAACGTCTCGCGCTGCGGCTCGGCCTTTTCGCGGTCGCCGCTTTCGCCGTCCTCTCCCTCTTCGTCGTTTTCTGTCCCCAGGCGCGCGGCCAAGTTTCGGAATACCAGCTCAAGGCTGCATTTCTCGCGAGCTTCCCGGAGTTCGTCACCTGGCCGGGCTCGGCGTTTTCCGGAGCTGGAGCTCCGCTCGTCATCGGCGTGCTGGGCGACGATCCCTTTGGCGGCGTGCTCGACAAGGCAGTGCAGGGAAAGGGCTCGGGAGGTCGCAAGATCACAGTCCGGCGTGCCCAGCGCGTGGAGGATTTGCAGAACTGCCACCTCATCTTCATCAGCCGATCCGAGCGAGGTCAGCTCGCCGAGATTCTCGCCAGCCTCGGCTCCGCGCCTGTCCTGACAGTCTCGGACATCGAGCAGTTCACGCGGAAAGGCGGTGCGATTGGTTTGATCATGTCCGGTCCAAACGTGCGCCTTGAGATCAATAACAGCGCCGCCAAGCGCGCCGGCCTGAGCATCAGCTCCCGGCTCCAGGTTCTCGCCCACTGAAGCCTTTGACCCGCTTTTTCAGAACCCTCGTTTCGATGCAGTCCAGAACCTCCTGACCCCACATGACATGAAACCGCCCCCCCGGAATCAAACAACCCCACACCCGCACCGCGCGACCGCCTGCCGCCGGCTGTTTCTCCACGCGGCATTCACCGCCCTCCTCGCCGCCGCTCGGGCGGAAACTCCCGCCGCAACCCACGATCTCCAGGGCGCGACCATCGAGGAACTGATGAACATTCGCGTGACCACGGTCTCGCGTGACGAGAGCACCGTGGGCGAGTCGCCAGCGGCCATCTTCGTGGTCACGCCGGAGATGATCCGCCGCTCGGGCGCGACGAACATCCCGGAAATTCTGCGGATGGTTCCCGGCCTTTCGGTCGGACACATTGATTCCAGCAAGTGGGGAGTCGCCTCGCGGGGATTCAATGACCGATTTGCCAACAAGCTGCTCGTGCAGGTGGACGGCCGCACGGTTTACACGCCGATCAATGGCGGCGTGTACTGGGACACCGTGGACTACGTGCTGGAAGATATCGCGCGCATCGAGGTCATCCGCGGTCCCGGCGCGAGCGTGTGGGGCGCGAACGCGGTCAACGGCATCATCAACATCATCACCAAGTCCGCGAAGGAGACGCAGGGCGTGCTGTGGTCGGCGGGCGGCGGCACCGAGGAGCGCGCATTCACCAGTTTCCGCTTCGGCGGCGCGCTCAGCGACAACATGCACTACCGCGTGTACGGCAAATGGCTGGAGCACGACCGCGGCTTTAATCTCGACGGAAACGCGCGCGACGACTGGCGGAGCGGGCGGTTCGGCTTCCGGCTCGATTGGAAACCAGGCACCGACGACACCGTCACTTTCCAAGGCGACTACTACCACAGCCTGCTCGGACGCCGGGACTTCCGCGGGTCGCCGGAGACTCCTCCCACTTTCATCCGCACGAACACCGAGGACGAGGAGCCTTCCGGCGCCGATGTCCTCTTCCGGTGGACTCACGAGCTGGGGAAGGATTCCAACTGGGTGCTGCAAGCCTACTACGACCACAGCGAGCGGCGCGGGACGGCACGCACCTTCAACTTTACGGCCAACACGATCGACGTGGACTTTCAGCATCAGCTCCCGGTCGGCGACCGGCAGAAGGTCGTGTGGGGTCTCGAATACCGGTTCACCGAAATGTTCTGGCTGGGCAGCGCCGCGGGCTTTGACAGCGGGCACGCGCTCGGACCGAACCGGGCATTCGTGCAGCGCAATCTTTTCAGCGCGTTCCTTCAGGATGAAATCACGATCCTTCCCGACCGGGTATTTCTGACACTCGGGTCGAAGTTTGAGCACAACGAAGTCACAGGCTTCGAATACCAGCCGACGGCCCGCCTGCTGTGGACGCCGACGAAGCGGCAGACGGTTTGGGCCGCAGCTTCTCGCGCGGTGCGGACTCCCACTTTCGTGGAGAATGACATCCAGCTCGCGACGCTGCCCGTGCCGCGTGCGACGGGAGGCGCGCTCTTCCCGCGCATCATGAACAACCGCGATTTGGATTCGGAGGAATTGATCGCCTACGAGCTGGGTTACCGCGCGCAGGCCACAGACGCGCTCTCCGTGGATGTCGCGCTCTTTTTCAACCGCTACGACCGCCTCCTCGTCACGCAGGCCGGGATTCCAGCGGTCGATTCCACCACCGGTGCGCTGGTCCTCCCGATCAACCGATCCAACAATGAAGACGCGGACGTGTATGGCGTGGAGATCGCCGCGACGTGGAAAATCGCCGACTGGTGGCAGGTGTACGGGCAGTACAGCTACCTGCAAATGAACCTGCACGCGGCGCAGACGCTGCCGCCGGGGAGCCGGGCGAATGCGGAGTTGGTCGAGAAGCAGAGCCCGCAGAATCAGTTCTACATCCGCTCCTCGTGGGATCTGCCACACAACTTCGAGTTCGACCTGATCGGGCGCTACGTGAACAACCTCGCCGGTTTCACTCCGGGCATAAAAAGCTACCTCACCATGGACGCGCGCCTCGCGTGGAAGCCGCGCGACAACCTCGAACTTTCAATCGTCGGCCAGAACCTCCTGGACAACCGGCACCCGGAACTCGGCACCAGCCCGCTCGTCCGCAGCCCGCTCGTCGAGGTCGAGCGCAGCGTTTACGGCATGGTGACGGTGAAATTCTGACGCATTAGACCAGACCCAAAGCCCCCCATGAAAGAACGCGCGCAATCCCCAAACCAAAATGCCCCACGGCACTCCCGCGCACGCCTGCTCTGCCGCGGCATCGCAGCGGGCCTGGCCTGCGCTGCATTCGACGCCGATGCCGCGGAAGCGCCATCCCTCGCCACGGCCACCATCGAGGAGCTGATGAACATCCGCGTGACGACCGTCTCGCGCGAGGAGAGCACCGTCGCCCAGTCGCCCGCAGCCGTGTTTGTCATCACGCCGGAGATGATCCGGCGCTCGGGCGCGCGGGAGATTCCTGAGCTTTTCCGGATGGTGCCGGGCATGGACGTGGCCCGCATCGACGGCAACAAATGGGCGGTCGGCGTGCGCGGTTTCAACACGCGCTTTCAAAACAAACTGCTCGTGCAGGTGGACGGGCGCTCCATCTACAGTCCGCTCACCGCGGGCGTATTCTGGGACACGGTGGACTACCCGCTGGAGGACATTGAGCGCATCGAGATCATCCGCGGACCAGGAGCGAGCGTGTGGGGTGCCAATGCCGTCAACGGCATCATCAACATCATCACCAAAAGCTCCAAAGACACGCAGGGCGGGCTGCTCGTGGGCGGCGGGGGGACCGAGGAGCGGGGATTCGCCACCTTCCGCTTCGGCGGGCAGATCGGTGAAAACCTCCACTACCGCGCCTATGGGAAGTGGTTTGATCGCGAGAAGCAGTTTTCGCTGGAAGGAGACACCAATGACCAATGGCGCGGCGCCAGCGGCGGTGTGCGCCTGGACTGGAAGGCGGGTCCGGACGACACCGTGGCCATGGACGCGCGCTTTGGCCGGAGCGTGGCCGGGCGGAAGGACCGCTTCCCACAACTGGGAGGCCCCCCGTTCGCGCTGAACTTTCCAGAGAATGAAACGGTGGACACTGCGCATGTGCGGGCCGCCTGGACCCACACGATGGCTGACTCGAGTTGGAAGCTTCAGGCATACTGGGACCGCTTCGACCGCTGGGGCGACAATGGCTTTGCCAACGTCCGCTGGGACACACTCGACCTGGACTTCCAGCATCAGTTCGCCCTCGGCGGGCGGCAAAACATCGTCTGGGGTCTCGGCTACCGCTTCATCGACGGCGGACTCACCAACAGCGTCAACGACGGCGGCTTCTACCTGACATTCCTCGACAACAATCCGCAGAAGAATTTGTACAGCACATTCGTGCAGGACGAGATCGCGCTCGTGCATGACCGGCTGAGCCTGACGCTCGGCACAAAGCTCGAGCACAACGACTTCACCGGATGGGAGGTCCAGCCCACCGCCAGGCTGCTCTGGACACCGACCAAGCGGCAGTCGGTCTGGGCCGCGGCCTCCCGCGCCGTGCGGACGCGCACCTTCACCGAGGACGACGCGCAGTTCACCGCCGTGCCGTTTCCGCCGACAGCTCTCCCGCGCGTGCGAACCGTGGCCAACCGCAGCCTGAATCCCGAGGAGGTCTGGGCCTGCGAAATGGGATACCGCATTCAGGCGACCGATGCCTTCACGGTGGACACGGCCCTTTTCTATAATGTGTATGACGAACTGCGGATCAACCGGTCCAACCCCGCCCTCGCGTCCACCCTGCCGACGCCCCTGTTGGCTGCCTCCCAGTTTGACAATGGGATGAACGGCGAAACCTACGGCGCAGAACTTTCCGCAACCTTGCGGCTGACCGACTGGTGGCGCCTCTCCGGCAGTTACACGGTGCTGAAGATGAACCTGCACCGCGACTCCGACCTCGGCCCCGCCACCGAAGCCGCCGAAGGGCAAAGCCCGCAGCAGCAGGCCTTCCTGCAATCCTCATGGAGCCTGCCGGGCGACGTGGACTTTGACCTCATCGGCCGCTACGTGGACCGGCTCTCCGGCTTTAACCCCGCCGGCCTGCCCGGCGTCTCGGACACCGTGCCTGCCTACGTTTCTCTGGACGTCCGGCTGAGCTGGCGTCCGCGAAAGAACGTGGAGCTCTCACTCGTCGGCCAGAACCTGCTCGACAACCACCACCCGGAATTCGGCACAAACCCATTCGTCCGCAGCCCGCTCGTAGAAATCCGGCGCGGCATCTACGGCATGGTGAAACTGGAATTTTAACCGCCGAAACCGTCCCGCGATAATCCATGAACACCGAACGCCCCGAAGATCACCGCCCGCAGTTGCTCAAAGTCTCGCACGGTCGAGCCGCCGGATGTCTGCCATTGATCTGCGCACTGCTTTCGGCGATGCCATCCGGGCGGGCCGCGGATGTGCCCGCAGCACCCGATTCGTCCGCGCTTCTGCGCAGCCTGAGCCTGGAGGAACTCCTGCAGACACGGGTAACGACGCAGAGCACTCTGTCCCGCGTGGACGAACGTATCGATGCGGCAGCCGGCAGCGTCTATGTTTACCCGCGGCGCCTCATTCAGGAGAGGGGCTACCGGAGCCTCGGGGAGTTACTCCAGACCGTGCCCGGCTTCACCGTCTTCCACCGGGATCTGGATTTTGTCGTCGGCGTGCGCGGCTTGAACGCAAATGACAACGACAAGATCAGCCTGCTCGTCAACGGCCAGCGCGTGCTCGGGCTCCACGAGCAGGACTTTCTCAATGGCCCGATCAACCTGGACAATGTCGAGCGGGTAGAGGTGGTCGTGGGACCGTCCGCCTTTTTCCAGCCGGCGGACACCCTGACGGGCACGGTCAATATCATCACCAAGAACGTCACGGGAACGGAAGCCGTGATCGCAGCGGGGAATGACCTGAAATACTCCGCGACCCTGATGACCGGCCACCAATGGGCTCCGGATAAGTTTCTAAACTTCTCCTTTACGACAGAAGCGAAGAGAGGTTTCGACGCGTGGAACCGTGATTTCCAGCCTGGCCTGGCCGGTCGCAGAGTCACCGGGGAACTCGACCAGCCCAATTACTTCGGGATTTTGAACGGTCAACTTGGTGAACTGACCGCACAGTTCATCGCTTACCGCACCACATGGCCGGAGCTGCACATCGAGAACGCCGACCCGCAGAACAAAGGCATCATGTCCGAGCAGTTCTATTCGCTCTTCCTAAAGCATGAGCATCCGTGGAGCGACACACTGACAAGCGTCGTGAAATTCGACGTAGCCCTCAAAGAGCAAACCCGCCTCAACGATCCGCAAGGACGGCAGATCGACTCCGTGGAGCAGTCGGTCAATCAATGGACCTACGAGGGGGAGGTCGGGCTTCGATACAGCGGCCTTCGCAATCAGTTCATTCAAGGCGGCATCCAAGCCTCTTATGATCATAACTTTGACACCTGGTTCACATTCAATAACACCAATCCTGCGGCTCACATTCCGAAAACCACATTGGTGGACGAAGACACGGCGGCGATCGGCTTCTACCTGGACGACACGATCCAGGCGGCCAAGTGGCTGAAATTGATCGGCGGCGTGCGGATAGATAAGAATGGCCGTCTTGATGGCGATCGATGGTTTCCAGGAGCCCGCGCCGCGATCATCGTAGAGCCTGCCGAGAACTGGGTCACGAAACTGATCTACAACCGCTCGGCGCGCATGCCGTCCGCACTCGAGGCGATGAACGGAGTCTGGGGCAGCCAGCATCTGGATAATCCGCGGAACCCGTTCTTTGCGCAACTTTCACCACAGGCCCAGGAACCCGAAATTCTTTCGACGTTTGAATTGCAGGAGATCTTTTACCTCGGACGAGTACGGGTGGGAGCTTCCCTCTATCACCAGGAACTCGAAAACTTCATCACCTGGTTCTCCCCCCATAGCAATGGCGGCAATTTCCGCGGGAACGGAGCAGAGTTGAACATCCAGGCACCACTGAATCCGCACGTTACAATCTGGGCCAACGGCTCCTGGAACGACTCCCGGCTGCACCTGTTCCGGCCCGACCTGTTCGGACCGCCGAGCCAAAGCACCGAGGGCTTTCACGCAAACGTCAACCAGGACAACCGCATCATCGGCTCCGCTCAGTTCACGGCCAATCTCGGACTCGACTGGAAGATCATGGATCATCTGACCCTCTCTCCGTCATTGAGATACTTTAGCGAACAGGCCGCGGTCGATTTCCGAACGACGGATGAGGGTGGTCCTGTTTTTACGACCATCCGCAATCGCTATTACCTCGACGCGGCTTTGACTTGGGATCACGTCCTCGGCAGGGACGTGGACATTCGCCTTTCCGCCCATAACCTCCTCAATAACCGGCGAGCGGTAGCCTCCCAGATTCAAGGCGACACGATCCAACCGCGGGGCATCGAGGGTGTTTTGACCATAGATTTCCGCTTTTGAAATGCCCGCAGTGTTCAACCCCCCAGCCCAAACACCAATGCACATGTCCTCCGTTCCCACCGTTGGCCGGTCCAGAACCCGCCGCAGCGCCGCCATCGCCACCCTCCTCGGCAGCATCGCCGCCCAATGCGTGCTCGCCTTGCCTCAACTGCGCGCCGTTCCGCCGCTGGAACCCGTCGCCGCACCACCCTCGGATGCCGCCGCAGCCGCGTTGAGAAACCTCAGTCTCCAGGATCTCATGCAACTGGAAGTGGCGACCGTGACAACCGCATCAAAGAAGGCGGAAAAGGCGACCGCCGCCCCGGGAACGGTCATTGTCATCGACAAAAAAGACATTCGTCTTCGCGGCTACTCGACCCTCAAGGATGTCCTTCGCGATCTGCCAGGGATGGATATAGCCGGTAATTTTTTCTCTGAAATTGGAAGCCAGGTCTCCGTCCGAGGCATCACGGGAAACAACAAAATTGTTGTCCTCGTCAATGGCATGCGCGTCAACCCGCCGGGCGGCGAATACTTCCCGCTTCGCAGCGATTTCAGCGTACGACAGGCTGAGCAGATCGAGGTCATCTACGGAGCAGGCTCCACCCTCTACGGGCAAGACGCGATCAATGCGGTGATCAATGTGAAGACCAAGCAGCCGCCAGGTTCCGGGAAACTGGAAGTGGAGCTGGGCGGCGGCGGCGGATTCAACAACGAGCACGAGGTTTGGGGATCCTTTGGCAAGGTTTTCGACGCAGCGCGAAACATCCTGCTAAACGGCTACATCCAGTATCACGACTCCGACCTTACCCGCCTGGATAATGAGTACCCTCAATATTGGGATGCCTTTAGAAAAGTCGCCGAGCCAAAGGGCAGCGGTACAGTACCGGATCGCCACGATTTCGGACTCAACGCCTTCGTCAAGCTGGAGATCGGCGGCTTCTCCATCCAGTCGTGGTATCGCAATTCTTCGCGCAGCAGCGCCGAAGGATACGGCCCTGCCGTGCTGGCATTTGTTCCGCAGGCGAAATGGGAGGACAGCTCGTGGGTCACCGAGGCAAAGTATGACTGGCAGATCACGGAAAAGGTGAAGCTCAGCTCCTCAGTGACCTATAACTGGTATGAGGTCGATCCCGTCAGCCGCTATGTTTTTCCCCTGAACGAAAGGGAATGGTTCTACAATGACTTCAAGTACGCCAACGGTCAGAGCCTCTCGGTCGAGGAAACTCTGCGCGTGGATTTTTCCTCGTCCCTTTCCGCACTTCTCGGCGGCATCTATACGAATTACGACATCATTCCGAAATCCACAGTGCCGGGCGGCGCGAGACCGGGCGGCCACAATGACATCATCAGGCAGGGCGGCAGCTTTGTTTACTTCACCGAGGCCGGCAACCCCGCGTCGCGTATTGAGACGCCGCGGGTGGTGGACTCGGAGTTCGACAGGTACGGCGCGTATCTCGAACTCTCCTGGCAGATCAGTCAGAAGCTGAAGGTCATCGCCGGCGGCAGAGTGGATAAGGACTCACGGCTCGAGGATTCATCCTATACTCCGCGGGCGGCGGTTATTTACGACATCACCGACGCGCTGACTGCCAAGTACAGCTACTCATGGGCTTACATCTCCCCGGCGCCGTATTTCAATGCGGCCTATGACCGCGGCGATGTCATCGCAGTCCCGAATGCTGCGCTCCAGCCGGAAACGTCAAAGACCCACGAGCTAAGTCTGACTTACAACAAGGAAACGTACAACCTCGGGCTCAGCCTCTACTACGGCGATCAAAGCAGCCTGATCCTCGTCTCCGACGGCGCATTTCCGCAGAATATCATCTTGGATCCCGTGTTTGTGGACGTGGACGGGACAAGCCCGCGCAAAGTAGTCACGTCTGTAAACAGCGGCAAGAGCCGGAATGCCGGCGTCGATTTCTACGGAAAGGCAAAACTGACGCGAAACCTCAGCACCTGGTTTTCTTATTCGTTCACGACGTACGAGGAAACGACCGCAGGGACGATCACCGGATTGAAAGGCATCTCCCAGCATAACTTCCGCCTCGGTGCGACTTGGGCGATCACTCCCCAGCTTTTCGTCACGCCGAGCCTTGTTGCCCGGTCGACTCCCAGGAACGTCAATCCCGGAACGCTGGCGGACGAGCTGCACAATCCGTGGGAGGCGAACCTGCACATTCTCTATACGCCTCGGGACTACGTCGAATTTTACGCCGATCTCAGGAACATCACCGACAACCATAACGCGCAGACCCAGTTCACCCCATTCGCGTCTCCACAGGAGACTTTCAGCGCGGTGTTTGGAATGCGCCTGACTTTTTGAAAATAGAAACAACCCAAGGGAAACGAGGACAGCTATGAACCCAGACCAAGCGAACGGAGAGGAGGATTACTTTCGGCGCGGTGTTGTCCGCAGCGTCCAAGCTGGCATCGTGTGGCTTTTGGCCGTCTTCACGGGCGGGTTTAGCGCGCACGGAGCGGATTTCTCGGAGTACCAGGTCAAGGCGGCATGGGTCGCGAACTTCACGCAGTTCGTCAAATGGCCGGCGAAGGCGTTCCCCGACGCCGCGGCCCCGTTCCAGATCGGCATCCTCGGCGACGATCCATTTGGCGGTGCGCTGGACACGCTCGTGCAGGGCCAGTCCGTCGCGGGGCGCAAGATTGTCATCCGGCGGGCTCGCAAAGCGGAGGACGTGAAAAACTGCCAGATTGTCTTCATCTCCAAGTCGGAAAACGCGAGCATCGCCGAATTGATCGGCGCCCTTCAGGGGGCGATCCTGACCGTCGGAGAATCGGAGCAGTTCATCCGGCATGGCGGCGTCATCGGCATCCGCCTGGAGGGCACTCGCCTGCGCTTGGCGATCAATGCCGAAGCCGCGCGGCGTGCGGGCCTGCATTTAAGCTCCCTGCTGCAAGATCTCGACCGCTAGTGACCGTCCCGCCATATCCGCATTTGCCAGCCAACGCCTGAATCCGCTTTAATCGAATCGCCCGATGCGCACCACGCTTCCAACCTCAGACGGAGAAACCGGCACTTCGCCGATCCCTCGTCACCATCGCTGACCGCCGCACACCATGCCGTCTTTTCGAGATCTCCCAATCAAGCGGAAAATGAGCCTGGCGGTGATGGGGACCACGAGCGTGGCGCTGCTCGTGGCCTGCGCCGTGTTCGTGGTGTATGAGCGCGTGACTTTCCGGCAGGCCAAGGCGCGCAATCTCAGCGTGCTCGCGGAGGCGCTGGCAAGCAACAGCACGGCGGCGATCCGGTTCAACGATCCTGATGCCGCCCGGGACACGCTCCGGGCCCTGGTCGCGGAGCCGGCGGTCGAGGTGGCATGCCTCTACGACGCTGACGGTGCGATTTTTTCCGTCTTTGCCCCCGGTGCGGGCAGGCAACTGCTGCCGCGGAGCCCGGATGCGGACGGCACGCGTTTCTCCGGCGACCGCCTCATCGTGGTGCGCGGCGTCGTTCTGAACGAGAACCGGGTGGGCACGCTTTACCTGCGCGCCGACCTCGTCGATCTCACCACCCAGCTCGTCTCCTACGCGCGGATCTCCGCGCTGATCCTCCTCGGCTCGCTCCTTTTCGCGCTCGCGCTTTCCTCCGCGCTCCAGGGCCTCATCACCCGCCCCATCTTTGCCCTCACGGACACCGCGAAAAGCATCGCGCAAAGCCGGGACTACTCCGTCCGCGCAAAGAAGCTCAGCAATGACGAGCTCGGCGTGCTCACGGATGCCTTCAACCAGATGCTCGAAGACATTCAGGAAAGCACCGGCGCGGTCCGGCGCGCGAATGACACCCTCCGCGCGCAGGCGGGCGAGATGAGGGACGCTGCCGGCGTGCTCGCGTCCTCGGCGAGCCAGATCGTGGCGGCGACCCAGCAGCTCGCCGCGAGCGCGGCCGACGCGGCGAGCGCCGTGAGCGAGACCACCACCACCGTCGAGGAGGTGCGCCAGACTTCGCAGCTCTCCAGCGACCGGGCGAAGACCGTGTCCGACCAGGCGCAGAACGCCGCCGAGGTGGCCAAGGGCGGAAAGAATTCCGTCAACCGGACCATCGATGGCATGAACGGCATCCGCGACCAGATGGGCGAGATCGCCGAGTGCATCCTCAGCCTCAGCGCGCAGAGTCAGACCATCGGCGAGATCATCGCGAGCGTGGACGACCTAGCCGCGCAGTCCAAGCTGCTGGCGGTGAATGCAGCCATCGAGGCGGCCAAGGCCGGCGAAGAGGGGCGGGGCTTTTCCGTCGTCGCGCAGGAGGTGAAAACCCTCGCCGAGCAGTCCAAGCAGGCGACCACGCAGGTGCGGGCGATTTTGAGCGACATCCAGAAGGCGACGGGCAGCGCGGTGCTGGCGACCGAGCAGGGAGGCAAGGCGGTCGAGGCTGGCGTGCAGCAGTCCGAGGCGGCTGGCGAATCCATCGGCGCGCTGGCCGAGAGCATCGCCGGCGCGGCGCACGCCGCGGCGCAGATCGCGGCGACGAGCCGCCAGCAGTTCGCCGGGATGGAGCAGGTGGCGATGGCGATGGAGAGCATCAAGACCGCGAGCACGCAGACGCTGACGAGCACGCGGCAGGTGGAGGGCGCAGCCCGCCAGCTCCAGGAACTCGGAGAAAAGCTCAAACAGCTCGCCGGTCAATTCAAGGTCTGACAGGGCTCCGCTGGCATGACCGACGAAGACTTCCTCAAGCAGCTTCGCGAGGCGTTTTCCATCGAGGCGGACGAGCACCTGCAGGCGATCACGGCCGGCCTGCTGGCGCTGGAAAAGGAGCCGCCCGGCACCCAGAAGGCGGAGGTCGTCGAGACGATCTTTCGCGACGCCCACAGCCTGAAAGGCGCGGCCCGCGCCGTGAGCCGGGAGGACATCGAGTCGGTGTGCCAGGCGCTCGAGAGCGTCTTCTCGCATTGGAAGCAAAAGGACACGCCAGTCGCGCCGGAGACCTTTGACCTGCTGAACCGGGCGATCGATCTCCTCGCGCGGCTGCTGCCGCTTCCCGAAGCCTCCACCCGCGGAGAGGAGCGGATGGAAATCACGGGGCTGGTGCGCGAACTCGCCGGCATCGCCGCGCCGGCGCGCACCGCTCCCGCGCCCGGGCCGGCGCCCGAAGCGGCCCCCGCCCCTCTGCACGAGCCGCACGCCGCCTCCGAAACCGACGCCCCGCAGATCGCCGAGACCGTGCGCATCCCGATGGCAAAGATGGACGCGCTCCTCCGCCATGCGGAGGAGATGATCGCGGTGAAACTCACCGCCAGCGGCAGCGCTGCGGAACTCCGCGCGCTCAGCGGCGTGATCGATGGGTGGCGCAAGGAGTGGGCGAAAGTGCGCGACCATGCGCGCGGCGACCTCGCGGCCCAGAGCCCCGCGGCGCTCGCGAAGCTGGCCTCCTTTCTCGACTGGAACCAAGGCTACATGCGCTCCGTCGAGAAGCGCGTGACCGCCCTCGCCTCGGCGGCGGAGCAGGAAGAGCGCAATACCGCGGGCCTCATCGACACCCTGCTCGACGACGCCAAGCGCCTCGTGATGCTCCCTTTCGCGACGCTCTTCGACATCTTTCCGAAGATCGTCCGCGACCTCGCACGCACCCAGGGAAAGGAGGTCGCCCTCCACCAGCACGGGCGCGAGGTCGAGATCGACAAGCGCATCCTCCAGGAGATGAAGGATCCGCTCATCCACCTCGTGCGCAACGCGATCGACCACGGCATCGAAACACCCGCCGAGCGCACCTCGGCGCGCCGACCCGCCTCCGGCACGGTCACACTCTCGGTTTCCCAGCTCGACGGGAGCAAGGTGGAGATCCTCGTAGCCGACGACGGCGCCGGGATCGACGTGAAGAGCGTGAAAAGCTCCGCCGTCCACAGCGGCGCACTCACTGCCGAGGAGGCACGCACCCTCGGCGCCGAGGCTGCGCTGGCGCTCATTTTTGACTCGGGCGTTTCGACGAGCCCGATCATCACGGAAGTTTCCGGGCGCGGCCTCGGCATGGCGATCGTCCGCGAGAAGGTGGAGAAGCTCGGCGGCCAGATCACGATCGAGACGGCGACCGGCATTGGGACCACGTTTCGCATCGTCCTCCCGATCACGCTTGCCACGTTCAAGGGCATCCTCGTCAGCACGGGCGGGCAGACCTTTGCCATTCCCACTGCCAAGATCGAGAAGATCAAACGCTGCCGGCGCGACGAAATCCGCACGGTAGAGAACCGCGAAACCTTCCTGTTCGACGGCCACGCCGTGGCGCTGGCTCGGCTCGACGAAGTGCTCGGACTGCCCCGGAGTCCAGACGTGGGCGCGTTCCTCGAGGTCGTGGTGCTCGGCACGGGTGACCGCCGCATCGGCTTTGCCGTGGACGGCGTCCTGAGCGAGCAGGAGGTGCTGGTGAAAATCATCGGCAAGCCGCTGCTCCGCGTCCGCAATGTCGCCGGCGCGACCATCCTCGGCTCGGGAGTCCCCACGGTGATCCTGAACACCGCCGACCTGCTGAAGTCCGCCGTGCGCAGCGCCGCGGGGCCGCGTCCCGCCCGCCCGGCGGAGGCGGCGGTGCTGCCGCGCGAAATCCTCGTGGCAGACGATTCCGTGACGTCGCGCATGCTTTTGAAAAACATCCTCGAATCCGCCGGCTACCGCGTGACCACGGCGACCGACGGCCTGGACGCGCTGACATCCCTGCGGGGGCGTGACTTTGACCTGCTCGTCTCCGATGTGGAGATGCCGCGGCTGGACGGCTTTGACCTCACCACGAAAGTGCGCGCCGACAAGAGGCTCAGGGAACTCCCCGTGATCCTCGTGACCGCGCTCGGCTCGCGCGAACACCGGGAGCGCGGGGTCGACGTGGGCGCGAGCGCCTATATCGTCAAGAGCAGCTTCGACCAGAGCAACCTGCTCGACATCGTCCGCAAACTGCTATGACCGCGACTTCCAAGATCAAAGTCCTCGTGGTGGATGACTCCGGCGTGAGCCGCGATCTGCTGACGCGCGTCCTTGGCTACGATCCGTGCTTTGAGATCGTCGGCTACGCGCGCAACGGGGCCGAGGCGGTCGCGATGCTGCCGGACACAAAACCCGATGTCGTGACGATGGACATTCACATGCCCGGCCTCGACGGGTTTGAGACGACGCGGCGGATCATGGAGACGCAGCCGCTGCCGATCGTGATCGTGAGCGCGAGCTTCGACGCGGCCGATGTGGCGCAGATGTTCCGCGCGCTGGAGGCCGGGGCCGTCGCCGCGGTCGAGAAGCCGCCGGGGCCCGGAGCGCCCGCGCACGCTGCGCTCGCGCGCAAGCTCATCGACACCGTGAAGGCGATGGCGGAAGTCCGGGTCATCCGCCGCTGGCCGCGGGCGCGCGCGGAGACGCGCCCGGCCGAGCCCGTGGTGCAGCCGAAGGCGGCCGGCGACATCCGCCTCGTGGTCATCGGCGCATCCACCGGCGGCCCACCCGTGCTGCACACCGTGCTGGCGGGCCTGCCCAAACCGTGCCCCGTGCCCATCATCATCGTGCAGCACATCAGCGCAGGCTTTGTGCAGGGTCTCGCCGACTGGCTCACGACGGCCACGGGCATGCCCGTGCGGCTCGCGCAGCATGGCGAGATCGCCCCGGCGGGTGTCGCCCTGCTCGCGCCCGACGGCTTTCAAACGAGCATCACCAGCAGCGGCCGGATCATGTGCGGGCATGAACCGGCGGAGCACGGGCTGCGGCCAGCGGCGTCATTTCTTTTCCGCGCGGTCGCGCGAAACTTCGGCCAGCACGCGGCGGGCGTCCTCCTCACCGGCATGGGCCGGGACGGTGCCGCGGAGCTGAGGCTCATGCGCGACGCGGGAGCCGTGACTTTTGCGCAGGACAAGGAAAGCTCGGTGGTCCACGGGATGCCCGGCGAAGCCATCCGGCTCGAAGCGGCCACGCATGTGGCCAATCCCCCGCGCCTCGCCGCCCTGCTCCACGCGCTCCTCAGCCCCCGCTGCCCCACACCACCGCCATGACTCCAGCACCCGACTCGGTCCTCATCGCCGAAGACAGCGTCACCCAGGCGCTCCGCCTCCGGAACACGCTGGAAAAAAACGGCTTCACCGTCACCGTCGCGCGCGACGGCCAGGAGGCGCTCGACGCGCTCGCGCGTGAGCGGCCAAAGCTCGTGATCTCGGACATCCAGATGCCGGGGATGAACGGCTACGAACTCTGCCGCGCCGTGAAGGCCAGCCCGAAGCTGCGCGATATCCCGCTCATCCTGCTCACCTCGCTCTCCGCGCCGCAGGACATCATCCGCGGGCTGGAGTGCGGTGCGGACAATTTCGTGGTGAAGCCGTACGAGGAATCCTTCCTCCTTGCCCGCATCCGCTCGGTTTTCGCGAACAACGGGCTCGGCCCCGGCGCGGACGGCTCGGCGATCCCGGTCTATTTTTCCGGCAGGCAGTATGAGATTTCCGCGAACCGCCGCCAGATCCTCAACCTCCTCCTTTCAACGTACGAGACCGCCGTGCAGACCAACGCGGACCTGATCAAGGCGCACGAGGAACTGAAGGCGGCGCAGGCGCTGATCATCGAGGCGGAAAAGCTGCGCACCGTCGCGCGGCTCGCCGCGGGCGTCGCCCACGAGGTGCGCAATCCGCTCGCGATCCTGGAAATGGGGATGGATTTTCTCTCCGACCAACCGATCGACGAAAGCGGGCAGGTGGTCTTTCAGGAGATGAAGGAGGCGGTGAAACGCGCCGCCGGAGTCATCAACGGCCTGATGGATCTCGGCTCGCCGGACAAGCTCGGGATGCGCGAGGCCAAGCTCCCGGCGCTGCTCGATCGCGCGCTCACGGCGCTGGGCGACGACATCCGGCGGCAGCGGATCGAGGTGGTGCGCCGCTTCGAGCCGAACCTGCCCGAGCCGCGAGTCGATGCCACGAAGATCGAGCAGCTTTTCATCAATCTGCTCGCCAACGCGATCCATGCCATGCCGGACGGCGGCACCCTCACGGTCGCCGCCGGCACGACCACAGTCGCCGCAGCCGACACCGCGTTCGATCCCGGCAGCCGCGCGGGCGCGCAGTTCCGCGAGGGCGAGCGCGTGATTTTTGTGGAGATCGCCGACACCGGAGCCGGGATCCCGACGGAGAATCTCGACAAACTGTTTGAGCCGTTTTTTAGCACAAAACCGACGGGCGAAGGAATGGGCCTGGGGCTCACGGTGGCGAAAAAGATCGCCGACATGCATCGCGCGCGCATCCAGCTCCGCAACCGGGCGGCCGGCGGCGTCAGTGCGACGCTCACTTTCAAAACCACATGAGCGCGACAAGTGAGGTTCCCGAGGGACACGGGGAAATCCTGATCGTCGAGGACAGCCCCACGCAGCTCCTCAAGCTGAGGCACGTCCTGGAGCGGCACGGCTACCGCGTCCTGCAGCCCGCGCGCGAAGGCAAGGAGGCGCTGGCGGCGCTGGCCCTTCACCGGCCCACGCTCGTGATCACCGACATCAATATGCCGGAGATGGACGGCTACGAGCTCTGCCGGCGGATAAAGGACGACCCGAAGTTGACGGATCTACCCGTCATCCTCCTCACCTCGCTTTCCGATCCGAAAGACATCCTGCGCGGCCTCGAATGCGGCGCGGACAATTTCATCGTGAAGCCGTACGACGAGGAATTCCTGCTCTCCCGCATCCAATACGTGCTCGCGAATCTCGAACTGCGCAGGCAGGCCGGGGGAAAGCAGGCGACGGAGATTTATTTCGCCGGCCACAAGTATCAGCTCACTTCCGAGCGCATCCACTCGATCGACCTGCTGCTCTCGACCTATGAGACGGCGGTGCAGAAAAACCTCGAACTGAGCAAGGCCAAGGAGCAGCTCGAGGAGCAGGCTGTGCAACTCCGCGAAAAGAACGCCGAGATGGAGGCCGACCTCGACATGGCGCGCGAGCTTCAGACCGCCTTCCTGCCGCGCCACTACCCCGTCTTCCCGTCAAATGCCTCGCCTGAGCGCAGTGCGCTGCACTTCTACCACCGCTACTTCACGAGCACCGAGCTGGGCGGCGATTTTTTCGACATCCTGGCGCTGTCCGACACGCTGGCCGGCGTGCTCATCTGCGACGTCATGGGTCACGGCGTGCGCGCGGCACTCGTCACTGCTATCGTCCGCGGGCTCGTCGAGGAACTGCGGGGGGACGCCGCCGATCCCGGCCGCTTCATCACCGAGATGAACCGCAGCCTTTGCGCCATCCTGCACCAGACGACCACCCCGCTCTTTGCCACCGCGGCCTACGTCGTCGTGGACGCCACGCGCGGCACCATGCGCTGGGCGAATGCCGGGCATCCCGCGCCCTTCCATGTGCGCCGCTCCGCGGGCACCGTCGGGCGCCTCCAGCGCGAAGGCGAGAAGCCCGGTCCGGCGCTGGGGCTGCTGAACACCGCGACCTACACGACATGCGAGGGCATGGTGGAGAAGGGAGATCTCCTCATGCTCTTCACGGACGGGCTCTACGAAATCGACGGCCCGGACGAATCGCTCTACGAAATGAGCCAGCTCACCGAGGCCATCACCCGGCGCAGCGCCCTTCCGACACCACAGCTTTTCGACGAGCTCCTCGCGGAACTCCGCGCCTTTTCCGTCACCGGAGAATTCGGCGACGACATGTGCCTCGTCGGGACCGACATCACCCGCCTCCTTTCTGCGAGGCCAAGCTGAGCCGCGCCTCCTGCGCGCTCGCTTCTAGGGATTGACGACGGGGCTCTCGCTCCCGGTGACCGGACCCTGGGTGCCGCCATTCGCGTTCTCCCAAGCCCTTTGACGAGCAATCTTCTTCCTGAGCTTCTTGAGAATGCTCTCCAGATCGTCGTTGGAAACGAACTCATGAAGCCGGTTCCGGTTCTTCTTCAGAGTCGCGATGAGCTTTTTCACCAGTTCCAAGTCATCTCCGTCGTGTTTATCAATCGCGTCCGAAATGATGCGGCGGATGTCGCCTGCGTCGCCCTCGTCAGACTTCACGTAGATTTTCTTCAGGAGGGATTTGTAAAGATCCGCATTGATGGCCGCGTTCGCCGTCGGCGTGAAGGTCAACGTGGCGGAAAATGCGACCGCGGCGACGAGAGTGAGGCGAATGGTTTTGAACATAAGGGGGCTGATTTAAGGCCGGGTATTATCCACGCGAGATTTCAGGATTCCACCGTTTTTTTGAGGAAACAAAAAATAACTACCTCGAGGCCTCGGGCTGGGCCGATTCGTAAAGCGCGCGGTGTTTCTCGTAGAATTGCTGCAGGATCCTGAGCTTTGGATCGGCGGCGATGGCCGCCCGGTACGACGCGCCCGCTTCCTCAAACCGCTGGAGCCGATCAAGGACCTGGGCGCGGCGGACGAGCATGTTTTCATCCTGCGGATAAAGCCGGAGCCCCTCCTGAAAGGCTCGCTCGGCCCGCTCCCGGTCCGCCTTGCGGGTGGCGTACTCCTCCCCCAGTTCGGCCTGGAGACGAAAGGCTTCGCCAAGGTGGAAAAAGGTGAACGGGTTCCACGGATCGAGCCGGCGAGCACGCCCGGCGTGAGCGATCGCTTCGGGGTATTCCTCATCGCGGAGAGCCAGGCGGGCGCGCTCCGTGAAGAACTCACCTGGCCACGCGGCGATCACGAGCGCGATGACGACGCCGCCGAGTACCGCAAGCATCACTCGCGCGGGCGCCGGGCGCGCCGGCCCACCGGTCGGGGGCACGGGACTTTCCAAAGGCTCCTCGGGCTGGGCAAGGACGCCGAAAAGGAACGCCATGACCAGGGCATTGCCAGGGATGTGCAGATTGAAATCGAGAGCCGAGTGCGCAGCGATTGCCGCGAAACCTGCCAGCGCACCAATGACCAGCGCGAGATCGTCGCTGCCCGACACCCCCTTTTCCCGCAGGCCACGGGCGAGACGCCCAAGCGCCCGCAGCCCGGAGGCCGCGTGAAGGGCTAGGAAAACGGCCATCCCCGCCGCCGCGATCAGCCCGTACTCGGCGAGCAGTTCGAGGTAATCGCTATGCGCGTGGACCGGATCAACCTGGAGTACGGGCTGGCGATAAAGGCGGCCTAAATAAAGGTGGGTGCCCGCCCCTGTCCCAAAGACGGGCGCCGAGCGGAATTGCTCCATCGCCGCCTGCCAGTTTGCGACGCGGATATCGCCTGCGAACGTCGTCGCCAACCGCTCGCGCAGCGAGATGTGCTGAAATACGAACCACCCGCCGACACAGAGCAGCAACGCCAGCGCTCCCCCGCCAAGAACCAGCACGCGCCTGAAGCCGCGCGGATTTCCCAGATAGCCCGCGCGGAAGGTCAGCCCGACCCAGACTACCAGCGACACGACCGCGCAAAGCACCCCCCCGCGGCTCTGCGAAAGCAACAGCCCGATGTAGCAGCAAACAGTGATGTACCCGGCGAAAACGCGGAGCCACGGCTTCCGCGCGCTCCACCACGCGACGGAGAGGCCCAGCACGCCGACGATTTCCAGAAACCCGGCAAAGTGATTCGGATTCATAAACAGTCCGCTCGCTCGCGATCCGTACGAGCGGATGAAACCGAACAGCACGAATTCCTCCCCCAGCGCCGCCTGAGCCACACCCACCACGGTATCGACGATCCCCAAAGCCAGCAGCACACCGACCACAAGCATCCGCTGTCGCGCCGTCACCACCACCCGCGCCGCGCAGAGATAGACCAGCAGGCAGGCCAGCATTAAAAAGAAATCCGCCCGGGCAAGGTAAGGCACTGGCGACAGCGCCGCACGCACCAGAAGGTAGGAAAACAGGATGGCTGTGCCGAAGAGACAACGTGACGAGAGAGTCGGAAACTCGAACCGCGGCGCGCGGAACGCGAAGATCCCCGCCAAGGCGAGAAGCGCATACGCAGGCAGGCTGAAGACCGGCCTCGTTCCGCCGATCAAGCTGTGGATCAGACCAAACGCGGCGATCAGCAGGGCGAGCGGGAGACGACTATGGAAAGCGAGGTTCAATTGATGCAGGCCGGCAGCGGACGGGTTCATGTCACGTTTCCGGTTTATATGCCAAAAACAATTTTACCCTTTGACAGTTTGCACATTTTCCCGATTTTCTCCCCCGATTCCGGTCAGATTAGCCCATCTCAATCCATGATTCGCCCCAACAACACCACGACATCCGCTTTCACCCTAGGCATCACTGCTCTTGCTGGCCTTTGCTTCGCGACACCCAGTGTGTCCGCGTCCGAAACTCCCGCAATCAGCGCCTGGCAGTCAGCCGCGGAGATTCGTACGGGCGCTGACGTTTTCACGGGCACCCTCCCGGTCGCCGGCAATAAGGCCGACATCGCGAATGAATCCATCGGCTTCTTCCGGGTCCCCACGCTTTCCGCCCATGATCCAGGCGCCATCCTCTACGTCGGGCTCCGCGCCGAACACGCCCCCACCGGCAGCGAGTTCCGCGCTCCGCTCTACTCGGGCAGCGTCGAAAGCTTCCGCCTCGGAGTCGCCGAAGCCCAGCCCGCTCCACAGACCGTCGGCGATATCGGGGAAATTTATCCCGAGGACGCCCAGCCGATCCCGGTGGCCTACATCGTTTACCGGCTCGATTTCAGCACCCGCAATGAAGGCGTCGCCCTCTTCGCCGCGCCGACCATCAGCACCGAGCCCCTGACCATCGGCAGTCCGGAATTCCTCGATGCCAGCTTCGCTTGGGAAACCATCCGCTTCACGAATTCGCCAGACACGGACTCCCGCGACGCGGAGTGGAAAATCCAGAACTCCGGCAACCGTTCCGCCGGTCGGGTGGCGGCGCCTGAGCCCACGTCCGCCGTCCTCCTGGGCCTCGGCGCTCTCGGTCTTGCAGCGCGTCGTCGTCGGGCCTGAGCCTCCGCCCCATAGGTTTGTTTTTAAAAGAGAAGCCGCCCGGTCCCGGGCGGCTTTTTCTTTGGAAAAACACGGACGCATGGAATCCGATCGTGCTCCCTCCACCGGCAGATGAGGCGCAAAAGACGGTCTGCTCATTTTGGCAGGCGCGGCGGCCAAAACGCCGCACAAACTCTCCCCGCAGCACCACCCGAAAACCCTGAAAGCGCGCCCGGCCTGCGCCTGCGGGGATGGTGCGCGATACAGGGTTCGAACCTGTGACCCCCTCCGTGTCAGGGAGGTGCTCTACCACTGAGCTAACCGCGCTTTCCTCGAAACGAGGGCGGGAAAGTAGGCAGGCCGTTTCGCGATGGCAAGCGGAGTTTTTCCGCGAACGCCACCGCCGCCGCCGCGCCCCGATTATTGATGCCGTTTCCTCCTCCACACGTTACAACGCGCTGCACGCGCCCGCGATTTTCCGTGAATCCACCCGACAGCAAAACCCTGCAAAACGTCCGCCGACTCGTCCGCAAGATCGCCCTGCCCGCCAGTCTTTTTTCGGGCCTCAAGATCGAGCAGTCGCTCTCGCCGGACAATATCATCCTCTTTCAGCGCACCGACACCACCGCGCTCAAACCCGAGGGCGTCACCGCGAACTATCATCACCGCTTCGAGCTCACCATCGTCCTCGAAAAGGCCGGCCCGGTGCGCATCGGACGCAGCACCTATCTCCTCCACCCGGGGGAGTGCGCGCTCATTTTCCCCAACCAGTTCCATCATTACATGGACGTCTCGGCAGGCCACCTCGAATGGCTCTTCATCAC
>JAYTML010000015.1:0-1723 GCA_043728655.1 Chthoniobacter sp.
GCGATGGTGTAAACTCGGATTCCCTCGCGCTTGCAGCCGGCGATGCAGACGGCGGCGAGAGCGGCGACGGTGATGAAAAGTGGACGAGGGATCATGCGAAAGGGGTGGAGTGGTAGCCGAACATTTGTCCCCGCGCCATCGGGCATTTCGGGCTCGGAGACAATCCGGCAGCGCCGGGTTTCTTTGGGCTGCGCTGTCCGCGGATGCTCACACCCGCGCGCTCTCGATGATCGCAAGCGTCTGCCGCACGTTTTCGGCGATGCTGTATTTTTCGCCCAGCGCGAGCAGGCGCGGGCGGATGGCCTCCCGCCGTGCGGGTTCGCTCCACTTTTCCAGTGCGGCGGCGAGGGCGGCGATGTCATCCGGCTGCGATACGACTTCGCCCTCCGTGCCGGACTCGATGATCTCGGCGAAGCCATTGAGCGCCGTGGTGATGACGGGCAGGCCAGCGGCAAGCGCTTCGAGGCAGGCATTGGAAAACGGCTCGTAGATCGTCGGCAGGATGAATGCATCCGCGGCGGCCAGGCAGCGCGACATCTCCTTCACCGGGCCGAGGTAGCGCACGCGCTCCGAGCGCGGCATGGAGCGCTCGCGCCCGCGGCCCGCGACGAGCAGCACGGCGCCGGGCAGGCGCGCTGCATTCATTGCCTCGATGGCAAAGCGCAGCCCTTTCCGCTCCCAGCCCGATCCGGCGAAAAGCACGGCGAAGTCCCCATCGCGCAGACTCAGCTCGCGCCGCGTCAGCTCACGCGCATCGGGCGGAGCGGTGGAAGGCGGCACGCCATTGTGAACGACATGGATCTTCCCGGCCGGATAGCCGAAATGCGTCTCGATCTCCGCCTGCACCATGCACGAATTTGCGATCACCAGCCGCGCGCCTTCCTGCCCGAAAAGCTGCCGCTCCAGCGCCAGCAGCTCGTGGTGCTTCGAGTTGAAGCGGCGCAGCCACGGCTTCCAAAACGGCTCGAAGCGGGCGCGCCGCTCCAGCCACGCCGCATGCACGCCGTCGCCGGCGCGGTAGGCGTCGCAGGTGCGGATGCGCTCGAGGCTGAAAAGGAAATCGCACGCATCCCGCGGTCGGAGCGTGGCGAGGGCGGCGTCGAATTTTTTTGGCGAATCGCTGTCCACCTGAACGTGGCCGAAGGGCCAGGCCATCCGGGGCCACTGCTCTGTGTAGAGCACGCACTCGTGCCCGGCGGCGACGGCGGCCTCCGCAAAGCGCCGCAGGTAGGCCTCGGCTCCGCCGGTGCGGGAGTAGCCGCGACGAACGAGGGCGATTTTCATTTCAGATTTCGGATTTCGGATTTCAGATTGGCGGTCATGCGCGACCGGACCGGTGCGCGCCACCTTTTTCGCCCTGAAATCTGAAATCTGAAATCCCAAACCGCCTGCTCTACGCCACTTCCGCCCGCATCGGCGGCAGCGGGCTGGATGCCGTGGCGCTGGAGTCGCTGCGGGCGGCGCATCGTGCAGGCGCGCTGGGAAAGGCGCTGGCGTTTGAAAACCGGCAGGAAGAAATCCCGGCGGAGCGGATCATCTCGCTGCGGTGGAATCCCGTGCGGCTGCTCTCCGGGCTGGGGAGCGAGTATTACTACGGGGCGAAAAAGCACGCGCTCGACCGGGCGGCGGCGCTGGAGCTGGCGCGCGGCGGCTACGATCTGGTGCACACATGGTCGGGGGAGTGCGTGCGCACTTTGCGCGAAGCGCGCCGGCTCGGCGTGCC
>JAYTML010000016.1:0-2209 GCA_043728655.1 Chthoniobacter sp.
ACGACGGCGTCTGCGGCAGCGGTGGTGAGGGACCAGCCGAGAAAGACCAGCGCTTCATCGGCGGCGGCGGCGCCGGGGATGCCGCGGTCGCCGCCGAAATCGCCGACGGTGCCGCGGAGCTTGAGCGCGAGGCCATCGTGAATGACTGCGCGCCACGCGTACTCGCCAGGCGGGAGCGGAGCGCCGCCGGCGGCGGCGTCCCACGCGGTCTCGTGATCGCCTGCGGCGAATGGCGTGCCGGAGAGGAGCTGGCGGGCGAGCGTGCCGTCGGCGCGGTAGATATTGAGCGAGACGAAGCCGGGGCGCTCGGTGCGGAAGCGGATGGGCACCGCGCCCTGCGCGACAAACGCGAGCGCGAGGAGGAGCGCGAACGCTTTCACGTCCCGGGCCTGACCGCTCCGCCGGCGGGCGGCGTGGCGGTGAACTGGACCGGCTCGCTCCATCGGCTGTAGCGGCCGGCGCTGTCCTTCATGCGGACGCGGACACGGTAGGTGTTGCCGGGCTTGGCGAGATTGATCGGGAGTCGGAGCGCGGCGTTGAACGGCGCAAGGTCGCCGGACACCCATTTCGCATCCAGCTCGTAGTGCCGGTTTTTCCCCGCCTCGAAGCCGGGAATGCCGGGTGCGGCGATCCTGGCGATGCGCCACTGCACGGCGGCGAACTGGGTCTTTTTCGAGGCGAACGGCGTGGTCGTGAACGCGAGCGCATTGGCCGCGTAGCTGGGCAGGCCGGTGTAGCTGATGCGCGGGCGGTCGGGGATGTCGGCGGACTCGGAATCGGCAAGGAGGTAGCCGTAGCCGTAGCCGCGCGGGTCGCCGTCATCGAGCTTCCACGGCGCATTGGCGGGGCGCGTGTTGCTGACGAAATCGAAGATGAATTTCACAAACCCGCCGAAGTCGGGCGTGGCGAGCTTGCGCTCCCAGTTGTTGTCCGGGCCACCTTTCACGGGGTTGCGGTAAAACGCACCCGTGTCCTTGGTCTGCGGGTGGTGGTTCCAAAGGCACTGGTCGAGCTCGGGCCACCCGATGCGCTGGCCGGGCGGGCGGAGGACCGTCATGTAGTCGTCGAGGAGCTGGGCGAATTGTCCGCCGCGGACGTTCGGGTCGTCGCAGAAAAGGTCGAGGATCTCTCGGCAGCGGTTGCGGTATTCGATGCGGAGCGCCGGCACGTCGAGGCAGCGGGCCTGATCGACGCGGCCGCTCTGGTGCGACTTGGGGATGAACATCATGTCGAGATCCCAAGGCATGACGACCCAGCGGTTATCCGGCGCGTGGTAGAGAAAGTGGTTCTCGTTTTCGCGGAGATCGACATTGGCCATGAGCCGGGAGATGGCGTGGAAGCTGTAGTAGGCGGGCAGGTCGACATTCGCTCGCCACCAGTTTTCGTCCGCGCCGCCGCGCACCTTGGCGAGGTGGGACTCGGCATCGCTCTTGTCCTTTGGCTGCTTGGCGGACTGGTGCTTTTTGTCGGGCGCGCCCGCCATGCGGTAGATGTTTCCGTCGGACAGATCGCGCTCGTTGAGGAAGGATCCGTCCGGATTCTCGACGAGCATGTACAGCCCCCAGAGGTCGCCGGTGTACTGGTCCTTCGTCGCCTCGTCCGGCGCGTCGATGACGCGGAACTGCACGTAGCGGGTCTGCGGGCTGGGGACGCCCGCGATTTCATACGCGCGAAAGCTCAGCGCCTCGTCGAGCCCGGCCATGCCTCGGTTCGTCTGCACCCAGGGGCTGGCGCAGGCATTCATCGAGAGGCTGTTCGAGGTGCGCGGTTTCTTGTCGTCGGGCTTCTCGGGAATCTCGAACTCACGGGTCGGGTTGAATTTGAATCCCCACTTGTTCTTCCCGCAGACATTCGTGCTCGCCTGGCCGCGGTTGGAAAACTCGATGTGGTCATACACTTTTCCGTCCGCGATGAGCGCGCCGGTGAATTCCTTTTTATTGGCCGCGCCGTCCCACTGGCTTTTTTCCACGTCGTCCTTCACCCCGACGAGCGTGAGCGACGGTAGGGTGGTGAAAAGCGCGCCGGGAAAAGTGACGGGCAGCCCCTCGCCCGGCTTGCCCGGATAGCCGGTCCAGGCCGGTGCGCCGGAGTAGCAGAAGTAGGTGAAATTCGGGCAGGCGTCGTCGGAGTAAGGCACACGGACGGTCTGGCCTTTGGCGTCCTCGGCGGAGATGCGGTAGCGGATGAGCCGGCGATGGACCTGGAGGGT
>JAYTML010000017.1:0-2319 GCA_043728655.1 Chthoniobacter sp.
CAGAGGCTGTTCGAGATTCAGCAGATCCAGCTTGAGCAAATGGAGGAGATGATCAGCAAACGCCCCGCTTCCAAACCGCCCGCCCCGCCCAGCGCGTAAGCGGCGCCAAAGAGACGACCCTCGTGAAATCACTCCTCATCACCAACGGCCACATCATCGACCCCGCCAACGGCATCGACCGCGTCGGCGACCTCTACCTCACCGATGGAAAGGTCGGGCGCATCGATCTCGAAGGCTCCGCACGCCATCCGGCCGAAGACCTCGAAGTCATCGACGCCACCGGCCTGGTCGTCGCGCCCGGTCTCATCGATCTCCACGTCCACTTCCGCGAGCCCGGCCAGTCCGCAAAGGAAACGATCGCGAGCGGCGCGAAGTGCGCGGCAGCGGGCGGCTTCACCTCCGTCGTCTGCATGCCGAATACCTCGCCGAGCATCGACAGCCCGAGCGTCGTCGCGTGGGTCCTGGAAAAGGCGAAGGCCGAGGCGTGCGTGAACGTCTTCCCCACCGGCGCGATCACCAAAGGCATCGCGGGCGAAGAACTCGCGCCCATCGGCTCGATGTTCAAAGCCGGCATCGTCGCGCTGACCGATGATGGCCATTGCATCCAAAACCACGAAGTCATGCGCCGCGCGCTCGAGTACGCGCGCATGTTCGGCCTCACCGTCATGGACCACTGCCAGGACTACAATCTCGTCGGCAAAGGCGTGATGCACGAAGGCACCGTCAGCACCGCGCTCGGCCTGCCCGGCTGGCCCGCAGCGGGCGAGGAGATCATCGTCCAGCGCAATGCCCTGCTCGCCGAACTCACCGGCACCCCCATCCACTGCCAGCACCTCAGCGCCGGCGGCAGCGTCCGCATTCTGCGCGAAGCGCGCTCCCGCGGCGTCCCGCTCAGCGGCGAGATCTGCCCGCACCACATCGCGCTCACCGACGAGTCCATCCGCGGCTTCGACACGAACTACAAAATGAACCCCCCGCTGCGCACCCAGCGCGACATCGACCTGCTCATCGGCGGCGTCGCCGACGGCACGATCACCATCCTCGCGAGCGACCACGCGCCGCACTGCGCGTATGAAAAGGAAGTCGAGTTCGACCTCGCCCCGTTCGGCATCCTCGGCCTCGAAACCGAACTCGGCCTTTTCATCGACATCCTCGTTCACAAAAAGAAGGCCATCTCCCTCGCCCGCCTCATCGAGATGTTCACCACCGAGCCGGCCCGACTCCTCGGCCTCGACCGCGGTACCCTCAGCCCCGGCGCCGCAGCCGACGTCACCCTCATCGACCCCGGCCTCGAGTGGACGGTGGACAAAGAGCAGAGCTTCTCCCGCAGCCGCAATACGCCCTTTCACGGATGGCAGCTCAAAGGCCGCGCCGTCCGCACCATCGTCGCCGGCCAAACCGTGTGGGCGCTATGACAGGCGCGCCCTCGACCAAAGCGAAGCGCGAAATTCCCTGCGCCACCTGCGGCAAGCCGACGGAGTATTTCACCGAACCCACCGGCCCCTTCTGCTCCGCACGCTGCCAGATGATCGACCTCGGCAAATGGTTCGGCGAGGAATACCGCGTCAGCGAACCCCTCCGCCCCGACCACTTCGCCGAGTTCGAGCAGCTCGATGGCGAACTCGACCGGCCGGAGTAGCCGCAATCACGTAGCTAGCTGGCGAGATATGGGATCGTCAGCGGGCCTTGGGGCAGGACGGCGACGCGGGCGGTGCTGCCAAGTTGGGAGAGTTTCTGCGCGATCGTCGCGGCGATGTCGGGGCAGGGGATGAGATGTGCGGCGCGGATGGTCCCGGCGGGGAGCGAACTGTGGACGTGGATTTCTGCGCGGCGCTGGATGAGCGCCTGGATCTGGCTCTGCCATTGCTCGGCGTGGAGAAAGCCGGGCGCGGCGAGCTGCGCGAGGAGAGCCTCGCCATCGCGCACGCTGCCGAGCAGGCGCTCATGCGGGCTGCCGGCGGGCACGCCCTCACCGCACTCGGCGGCGAGGATGATGGTGCCGCCGTCTTTGACGATGCGCGCGGCGGCAGCCATGCCTTTCACGGCTTGGTAAAGATTCATGTCGAGCGGGTAGCCGCTGTTGGTCGTGAGCACGATGTCGAACGGCTCCGCCACGCGCTGCATCGCGCTCGCGCGGACAAACTCGATGCCGGACTTGTGCGCTGCGATGAGGTCGCCCGCGAAGACGCCGGTGATTTCGCGCCGCTCATTCAGCGCGACATTTAGCAGGAAGCTCGGGCCTGCCCGCAAGGCGATGTCGCGCATTTCCTCCCAGAGCGGATTGCCTTCGGTGATGCCAAACGCCGCGCGCGGGCTGCC
>JAYTML010000018.1:0-8080 GCA_043728655.1 Chthoniobacter sp.
TCCCGATGAATACCGCCTACCGCCCCCGACTTTCGTTCTGGCAGATTTGGAACATGAGCTTCGGCTTTCTCGGCATCCAGTTCGGCTGGGGGCTCCAGATGGCGAACATGAGCCCGATCTACAAGTATCTGGGCGCGTCGGATGAGCAGATCCCGATGCTGTGGCTGGCGGCGCCGCTGACGGGTCTGCTGGTGCAGCCGCTGATCGGGGCGATGAGCGACCGGACATGGGGCCGGCTGGGGCGGAGGCGCCCTTACTTTCTGGTGGGGGCGATCATGAGTTCGCTCGCGCTTTTGGCCATGCCGCAGTCGAGCACGCTGTGGATGGCGGCGGGGCTTCTGTGGATTCTGGATGCGTCGATCAATGTCTCGATGGAGCCGTTCCGCGCATTCGTGGCGGACAAGCTGCCGGAGGAGCAGCGTACGACGGGGTTCGCGATGCAGAGCGTCTTCATCGGGATCGGCGCGGTGGTGGCGTCGATGATGCCGTGGATGCTGAAGAACTGGTTTGGCGTGGAGAGCGGGACGGGTGAGGGAAATGCGATTCCGCTGAATGTGCGGATGTCGTTCTACATCGGCGCGGCGGCTTTTTTCGGAGCGGTGCTGTGGACGGTCTGCACGGCAGAGGAGTATCCGCCGGAGAATCTGGCGGAGTTCCGCCGGGAGATCGCGGAGCGGCCGGGCTTCGGGGCGATGGTGTCAGAAATCAAGGACGCGCTGCGCGACATGCCGGCGATGATGAAGCATCTGGCGCTGGTGCAGTTTTTCACGTGGCTGGGGCTGTTTTGCATGTGGCTGCATTTCTCGAATGCGGTGCCGGTGGTCTTCGGCGCGCCGGACAAGGATTCGCCGCTCTTTCAGTCGGGCGCGGAGTGGGCGGGGGTGTGCTACGCGGTGAAAGACGCGGTGACATTCGTGGCGGCATTCGGGCTGATGGCGCTGGCGCGGTGGGGCGACCGGCGCTTCATCCACTCGGTGTGTCTGACGTGCGGCGCGGTGGGGCTGCTGAGCGTGGGCTTCATCCACGGGGAGGAGCAGAAGTCGCTGCTGCTGGTGGCGCTGGCGCTGGGGGGAATCGCGTGGGCCTCGATCCTCTCGATGCCGTATGCGCTGCTGGCGGGCGCGCTGCCGCCGGCGCGGATCGGCGTCTATATGGGGATCTTCAACTTTTTCATCGTGCTGCCGGAGATTCTGGCGGCGCTGACCTTCGGGCCGCTGGTGAAAAACTTCCTCGGCGGGAATCTCGTGCATGCGGTGATGGCGGGCGGCGTTTTCATGCTGATCGCGGCGGTGTTGACGCTCTTTGTGCCGGACACGCGGCTGGGCGGGACGACGCTGCTGCCGCTGGTGCTGGAGGAGGACGCGATCCTGCCGACGCTCACGCCGCCGGAGGTGCCGGGGACGTAGGGCTGCGGAAGCTCACTCCGCGACGGTCAGGCAGAAGGGGGCGAAGACGGATTCGCCGCCGACCTGGACCTGGGCGTAGAAGCGGTAGAAGCCGGCGCGCGGCGGATAAAAGCGGAAGGTGAAGGCCGGGCCGCCGCGGTCCTCCGGGCGCTGCGGCTCCAGGCCGGTGGGGTGGATGTGAATAACGGTGGTGCGGTCCTTGTGGAAGCCGACGAGGTGGGCATACGCGCCCATGAGCGGCTCGAGCGCGGTGAATGGCCGCCCGTCCGCGTGGGAGACCGTGATGGACGCGCCGACCGGCTGCCGGGCGCGCAGGGCCAGGCCGCCGGTGTCCCACTTCAGCGCGAAGCGAAGGTCGCCGACGGATGCGGTGTCGATGCTCGCGCGGTCGCGGAGCGGCTCGCCGGGCGCGGTGCCGGGGAGGTCGCAGGTGGCGTATTCCTGGACGCCCGATATGCCGGGGACGACATCCGCAAAGGCGCGATAGGGGCCGGGTTTGCGCGGAGTGAGCGTGAAAAAGTATTCGCCGGGCGTGGCGGTGGGCAGCGGGTGGATGTGGTGATAGTCGGTAAGGCTTTCGTCGATGATGAGCAGGTGGATGCGCTCGGTGTGGACGACGAGGAGGTCGTCGGGCGTGACGGGAACCGCGTCTTTTTTTCGCGAAAAGCGGAGCGTGACGGCGCTCGGGTGGCCGGTGGCGAGCGGGCGGTCGAGCGCGGGCGTGATGACGATGGAGGGTTCGCCGGGCGTATTGTAAATGGAGCTGGCGGGGATGAAGCGCGGGACAAGGCGCATGGCGCACTTGAAGCATGGCGTGGCGGGGTCCAGCTCGCGGACGCCGCGGCACATCGGGCACGAATAGACGGTCGCGGCGACGACCGCGGGCGCGTATCCCGTCGCGGCGTCCTTTACCGCGGCGGCGAATTTGAATGCCTCGACCGGAGTCTTTGCCGCGTCGGATTTAAGGCTGGTGCGGGTGATGAAAATCCCCGCCTCCTCGATGGCGCGGAGTTGCAGCCGCAGCGCCTCTTTGGCGGGGTCCTCGCCGAGCTTTTCGCGGAGAAAGCGGGCGGCCTGAATGCAGAGGGAGGCCTGGGTGGGAATCTCGCTCCATTGCTGCCCGGAGGTGAGCGTTGCGATGTTTACGCCGGCGAGCGTGAGGACATTCCATGCCTCCGGCTCGGAGAGCGGCGGCGCGAGGTCCACGCCGTCGTGCGCGGACGTGGAGGCCAGGGCAAGGGTGAGGATCAGGAGGAGGCGGAGCAGGGGCATCGTGCCGTGACGGGTAGGCGAGCGGCGTGCACGGTGCAAGCGGTGCCGGAGTCTCTGCAAGATGCCCCGATAGTCGGCACACCTGCTGCTTTGTAGCGATGGCAACCCACTCCATCTATGAGCCAGCCCGCCAACATCTCCACCGTTGATTTCAAATCGCAATCCGCCGCCAAGCCGGCCGCGGATTCGCTGCCGTCAGGCATCCGCGTGCATGAGGACGCCGACACGAGCCGGAAAGTGCTGCTGCTCGAGGATGACCCGGCCTTTGGCGAAATCATGGGCGACTTCCTGCGCGAGAGCGGATTCGAGGTCGTGGCCGTGAGCAATGGCGTGGAGGGCGTGCACAAGGTGCTCGCCGGTGATTTCGAAGTCATCCTCTGCGACATGATGATGCCGACGCTGCCAGGCGACATGTTTTTCCGCGCCGTCGAGCGCATGCGTCCGCACCTGTGCGACCGCTTCGTCTTTATGACCGGGCATCGGAACAACCAGAAGGTCAACGAATTCATCGAGAGCGTGAACGGCACGATCCTGATGAAGCCGTTCCATGTGGATGATCTGCTCGAAATGGTCGCCTTCATCCAGGTGAGGAAATTCCTCATCGCCGCGTAACCGCCCCCCCGGAACGATGCGCGTCCTGGTAGCCGATGATGACCGCGAACTCGCGGCGGTGCTCTCCGACTGTGTGACGGCCTGCGGGCACGAGGTAGTCGATACCGTGTCGGGCGGCGGCCTCGCGGTGATCCAGAGTTTCGCGCGCCACGCGCCGGACGCGGTGCTGCTCGATATCATGATGCCGCGATGCAACGGCCTCACCGTCTGCCACGCGCTGCTCAGCCGCGACCCGCGCGCGAAGGTCATTTTCGTCTCTGGAAAAGTGGACAGGGATCACCCGTTCGTCAGCGATTCGGGGGCGATCGGCCATCTGCAAAAGCCGGTGGGCCTGATCGCGCTGCGCGCGATGCTGGACGGCGCGGCGGGGTAGGGCCTGCCGGTGTTTCACGGCTGGCAAACCCAGTCGCTGCATTTCGCGATTGCGCGGGCACGGCGGCTGCGGGTATGTGCGCGCATCCGCTGCCTCGCGCCCGGCGCACCGCATCGGATCTCCCGCCTTTCCCTTTCCAAACTCCTCCGCGATGTCCACCGGCTCTCCCGAATCCCTCCAGCTCATCTTTTTCGGCGGAGCCGCGCTCATCGTCCTCCTCAAGGCCCTGCACGGCTGGCGCGTGGGTATCGTGCGGCAGCTACTCGGCGTGGGGGCGCTGCTCGCGGCGTATCTGGTCGGCTACTTCGGCGGCGGGGTGCTCGGGCCGGTTCTAAAGCGATTCATCGACCTGCCGGAAAACGTCCTCGCGGTCGCGGGCGCGGTGGTCGTGGGATTCGTCATGTATTGCGCGATCATTTTCGTGGGCTCCATCCTTTTCAAGAAGACCTCGGAGCAGGGCGTGATGATCGTGAGGCTCGGCTACGGGCTCTCGGGCGCGGCGGTCGGCGCGCTCTACGGGCTCTTTCTTGTGTGGATCGCCATCCTCGCCGTCCGCCTGCTTGGCAGCGTCGCCGAGACCCAGATCGCGGTCGCGAAAAACCAGCACCTCACGCTCGGCAAAGCCACGCCGAGCCCGACGCCCGTGCCCACGCCGCCGAGCGCCGTGGTGCGAGGCCTCGCGCAGATGAAGCACTCCCTCGAGAGCGGCGCGGCCGGCGCGGTCGTGCAGCAGGTCGATCCCATCCCCGGCACGCTCTACGGCATCCTCCGCAAGCTCGGCGTCATGGTTTCCGACGAGAAAAGCGTGAACCGCTTCCTCAGCTACCCCGGCGTGCAGCCGCTCCTCGCGCACCCGAAGGTCGCCGCCCTGCAGAGCGACCAGGAGATCACCATCGACATCATCGAGCGCCGCTACCTCAAGCTCATCGGCAACCCCCGGATCATCGCCGCCGCGAATGACGCCGAGATCGGCGCGCTCATGCGGAAGTTCGAGTTTGAAAAGGCACTCGACTACGCGATCCGGCCACCAGAGCCGAAAAAGTGACGGGTCATCCGTGAGGAGTGATTGGAGTTGCCGCCGTGCGATCTCTTGCCAATCACTATTCACCCATCACCAATCACCTTCTTCATGCCCCTCATCCCCACCATCGGCCTCGAAGTCCACGTCCAGCTCAAGACCCGCAGCAAGATGTTCTGCGCCTGCCCGGTGGAGTACGGCGCGGGGCCGAATGCGCATACCTGCCCCGTCTGCCTCGGCTACCCCGGCGCGCTGCCGGTGATGAATGAGGAGGCGCTGAAAATGAGCGCGCTCACCGGCCTCATGCTTGGCTGCGCAGTGCCCGAGGTCTGCAAATTCGACCGGAAGAATTACTTCTACCCGGACATGCCGAAGAACTACCAGATCACGCAATTCGACGAGCCCATCTGCGTCGGTGGCGCGGTGCCGCTGCACGATTTCGCATATCCGAAGGACGTGCAGAAAAACATCGCGCATCCGGGAAAAAGAGTGCGCCTCACGCGCATCCATCTTGAGGAGGACGTGGCGAAATCCCAGCACTTCGAGTCGAGCACCGGCATTGATTTCAACCGCGCCGGCACGCCGCTCATGGAGATCGTCAGCGAGCCCGAGATCGAGACGCCGGAGGAGGCCTTCGCCTACCTCACCGCGCTCCAGCAGATCCTCGTCTATGGCGGCGTGAGCGATGCCGACATGGAGAAAGGCCAGATGCGCTGCGACTGCAATGTGAGCGTGCGCCCCGAGGGCACGACGGAGCTGGGCGTGAAGATCGAGATCAAAAACATGAACTCGATCAGCGGTGTGCGCCGCGCGCTGGCTTACGAGATCGAGCGGCAGACGGCCGCCGTCGAGCGCGGCGAGACGCTCATCCAGTCCACGCGCCGCTGGGACGACGACGCCGGCCAGACCTTCCAGATGCGCGTAAAGGAATCCTCCCACGACTACCGCTACTTTCCCGACCCCGACCTGCTCCCGGTGCGGACGAGCGTTTTCATGGATGAAGTGCGCGCGCGCCGCCCCGAGCTGCCCGGAGAAAAGCGCGAGCGTTTCACCGCCGACTTTGGCTGCACCCCCTACGACGCCAGCGTGCTCGCGAGCGACAAGGCGCTCGCGGAGTATTTCGAGGCCGCTGCAAAAGGCGCGACGAAGCCGAAGAACGTGGCGAACTGGATCATCAACGACCTTCTGAGCGCGCTCGCTGCCGCGGGCAAGTCGATCGACGGCTGCCCCATCTCCGCCCATGCGCTCGACGAACTCGTGAACCTGATCGACGCGCAGACGATCAGCAGCTCGCAGGGCAAAACGGTCTTCGCCGAGATGTTCGCGACGGGCAGGGGCGCCGCGGAGATTGTCGAGGAAAAGGGGCTCAGGCAGATCAGCGACACCGGCGCCATCGAGGCGCTCTGCGACCAGGCCATCGCTGCGAGCGCGAAGGCCGTCGCCGAATACAAAGCTGGCAAAATGCAGGCGATCAATTCTATCAAGGGCCAGGTGATGAAACTCTCGCAGGGCAAAGCCAACCCCGTCGTGGTCAGCGAAATCCTTGCGCGCAAACTCGCCGAATAACCTCCGCCATGAAGACCCAACTCCTCGCCCTCACCCTCTGCCTCGCGCTCGCCGCCTCCGCCGGCGCGGCGACACGAAAGGGCCGCCGGCCCGGCACCAAGACCGTCCCTCCCGTCTCGAAAATGATCGTCCTGCCCGCGCTCCCAGCCGTGCCGCAGGTTCCCGAGCGACCCGCGGGCGAGCTGATCACCACGGACATCGGCGGGCGCGACCTCCAGTTTTTCACCAGCGCCATCGAGAGCGGCCTGCTTGTCGCGTGGCTCGGCGATCTCGCGAAAAAGCGCGCCGAATCCGGGGCGATCAAGGACGTGGGCTCCGCGCTCGCCAACACACAGCTCGACGAAAACAAGCAACTCGTCCGACTCGCCGCGCTCAAGGGCGTGAACCTTTCCACCCAGCCGCCCGCGAAGCAGACGAAGCTAGAGGCGGAGCTTGAAAAGGCCGCCGGCTCCGCCTTCGACAAGGCGTGCATGGACGGCATCATCGCCGCCAGCAAGGACTCGCTCGCCGCCTACGAGAGTGCGGTCGAATCGAAGGACGGCGACATCAAGGGCTTCTCCGAGCAGATGCTGCCGATCTCCAAGGAAAAGCTCCGCCTCGCCGAGAAGATGACCGGGGCAGGGGCCAAGGCCGCCAAGGCGCTCTTCCGCATCGGCACGAAACCCGCCGGCGCACCCGCGGCCGCGCCGGTTCCCGCCGCACCGCCGAAGCCTTAGGCATCGGGCCGCCCGGCTTAGACCCGGCAGGCTTTCACCAGGTCATCGAGATTGAAGACGCGCCGCCGGCCGGTGCGCGTGTCGCGGAAGACGATTTCGTACCAGCCCTGCATGCGCTCCGGCAGGTAGCTCGTGCGCCCGACGCGCAGGGGGCGGTGTTCGAGGACGCGGTGGATCACCCGCTCATACTCCGAGCGCGGAAGCGTGCGGACGGAGTGCCGGTCCCAGTCGATGATGCGGCCCACGTCCTCATAGCGCGGCGGACGCTCCGGGAAATCGAGCAGCGAGCGCGCCCGCCCCTCGAGCACCGCCACCAGATGCTCCAGGCAGTCCCCGCCGGTCACGGCTGCGATGTCATCCAGAAAAGGCGTCGCGATTTCCCGCGCGATCGCGCGCAGGCTCATCGTGCGCCCGTCGGTGGTCAGCCAGTCGCTGGCATTCGGATCGGCGGCGAAAGGGTTGCGCGGGAAGCAGTCGAAGCGCGCGAGGAATCCTTTCCGCGACGTGTGCCGGCGCGGCTTGAACCCCGCGATCACCGGCACCCGGCGCCGGGCCAGCTCCGCGTGGCCGTGATCGGGCCAGCGCAGTACGCCGAGGATGATCCCCGTCGCGAGCGAAGCCGCGGCGATCATCAGGTCGGGATCGGGCGTGAAGTCCACGGTCACCTCCACGCGGTCCCCGCGCGGGCGCACGCCCACGCCCGTGCTCATCCGGTTCGCCGCGAGCAGCATCACCGGCACATGCAGGATGGACGTCAGCAGCCGCGCATACTGCCGCATGCCGGCCTCGGTCAGGCCGCGATCCGGCGGCGTGGAGACATTGAAGTGCGTGGAAAATCCCTCCAGCCGCGCGACGGAGCCCGTGCGCTTTTCCCACGCATCCAGCTCGCCCCGCAGATACCGGATCTGATCCCAGAGCGACCGCCCCGCGCGCACGCAGCAGCCCGGCTCGATCTCGATGATCGGCGTCGCGACCTCGATCACCCCGGTGTCGAAATAGATCGCGCCGCCTGATGGCAGGTGAAAGGACCGGCCCGTGCGCGGGATCATGCGCTCGCGCACGATGCGCTGCGGAGTCCCGAAGACTGCCTCCGGGCGCTGCTTCCTGCCATCCACAT
>JAYTML010000019.1:0-3335 GCA_043728655.1 Chthoniobacter sp.
CCGTCGAGCTTGGGCACGGCGAGGGAGGCGGCGCGGAGGAAGGTGACGTTTTGCAGATTCACGAGGCGCAGTGCGGGATGCCGGGCGTCGGTTTCGGAAATGAGCGGCTGTTCGAGTGGCGGGCCGCCGTCGGCGAAGGGGGACTGTTTGATGAAAAGGAGATTTCCGTGCGATGCGGCGAGGTCGAATCCCTCAGGCAGAAAGCTGTCGAGCACGACGGCGTCGAATTTTGCCGCCAGATCGGGCGTCATGGCGGACGGCTCGATCAGCTCGAAGGTGAGGCCTTGATCGGCGGCGAGGAGTTTTTCGAGGAACCAGTTTCCCTTTGTCACCAGCAGGACGCGCCGCGGCGGGTCGGCGGGCAGGACGGCGTAGGCGGTGTTGTCGGTGGCGAGTGCGTCCTGGGAATCGAGGCGTGCGGTGAGCCAGCCGCGGGTGTTGCGGGAAGGGCGGGGGACTGTGGGAAAGACTTCGGTTTTCCTCGCGCCGGGTTCGATGGCGAACGGCTTCACTTCGAGGAGGCGTCCGTCGAAGGCGAGCTCGACATTTCCGCGCGCAGCGGTGCGGCCAAAGTTTGCGATTTCGAGGAGCACCTCGCTGGTCTGCGGGCTATTCAGCAGCGGCCGGGTGGCGAGGCGGGTGATGGCGACGTTGTCGCGCGGCGTGGCGATGGGGGGATGGGAGATTGGAAACTGGGATTTGAAAGCGGGGGACTGAAAACTTTCCGGTGACGCGGCCGTCAGGACGACGATTCGGCGGTCGCCTTTGCGGGAGGAGAGGAGCTGGTCGGCGAGGCGGATGGCAGTGGTGAGATCGCCGGTGGCCTCGGTGGGGGTGAGTGCTTCGAGGGTCTGGCGGAGCGCGGTTTCGTCGTCGGTGAAGGGAGCGATGACGGTGGGCGCGGCGTTCGCGCTGATGATCGCATACTGGCGCTGGGCACCGGCCTGGCGGGTGATGCTTAGGGCCTGCGCGCGGGCTTTGGCAAAGCGGCTCTGGCCGTCGGGCTCGGTGGCCTGCATCCGGGCGCGGGTGTCGAGGATGACGACGGTGGAGGCGCCGTCGCGGACGAAGGCATCGAGCGTGGGCCGGAGCAGCGCGCCGAGGATGAGGGCGAAGATGATGAGGTGCAGGAGCAGCGAGAGGAACTGGCGGAGCCGCTGGAAGAAGGCGCGGCGGCGCTGGCTTTCCTGGAGCACGCGCTGCCAGAATATGAGCGTGGAGACGCTCATCGGCTGGCGCTTCAGCTTGAGCAGGTAGAGGAGGACGATGACGGGGGCGATGCCGGCGAAGCCAAGTGCCCAGGCGTTGAGGAAGGTCATGGCGAATGCGGAGTGCGGAATGCGGAATGCGGAATTGTGCAATGCACGCGTGCTCCGTCGGCGGGATAATTCCGCACTCCACGTTCGGCATTCCGGACTTTCATTGCACCATCCTCCCATCCCGCAGCACGCGGAGCACGAGGTCTTCAAATGGCACGGCGGTGGTGGCCTGGACGTAGGCGATGCCGCGCTCCGCGCAGTGGGCGGCGGTGGTGCTGAGAAAGGCGTCTATTTCGTCGTGATAGCGGCGGAGGAGCGAGTCGTTGGCGGTGACTTCGTAGGCGGTGCCGGTCTCGCTTTCGACGAGGCGGAGGTCGCCGGTCGCGGTGGGGCGCAGCTCTGCGGGATCGAGGATGTGGATGACATGCACCTCGAAGCGCTGGTAGCGCAGGAGCGCGAGCGCCTCCTCGACGCCGGCGGGGTCGAAAAGATCGCTGAGAATGAAGACGAGGCCGCGGCGCTTCATGCGCTGGGCAAAGGCGCGGACGGTGGGGAGAAGGCGCGTCTCGCCTTCCAGCGCCGGGGCGTCGCGGAGGAAATCGAGGACTTTGTGAAACTGGCTCTTGCCGCGCGAGAGGCCCATGTCCTCCTCCAGGCGCGAGGCGAAGTAGTGGACGTTGACGCGGTCGAGATTCGCCAGCGCGATGTAGGCGAGAGAGGCGGTGATGCGGCGGGCCTGGTCGAATTTGGAAAGTCGCGGGCTGGAGGGAGATGGTGGGGACCAGCGCATGGAGGCGCTGGCATCCAGGAGGAAGGAAATGTCGAGATCCTGCTCCTGCTCGAAGAGCTTGATGAAGAGGCGGTCGAGGCGGCCGTAGATGTTCCAGTCGATGGAGCGGAGGTCGTCGCCGGCGGTGTAGTTGCGGTAGTCCGCAAACTCCAGGCTGGAGCCGATCTGGCGGGAGCGGCGCTCGGCGCGGTGGGCTCCGCGGAAGAGTTTTTTCGAAAGGAGATAGAGCTGTTCGAGCTTGGCCAGAAAGGCGGAGTCGAAGAGGAGCGGGGCGGTGGTTTCCAAGGCGCGCGAAAGATGGGGGGATTCGCGGAATTAGGCAACCCGCTGGGAAACGCGAGGCCTGTCGCCGTCTCCCTCCGCATCGTCGTCCACGACATGCGGGCTGAAGTGAAATGGGCCGGATGGGAAGGAGGTTGTGCGCTCTCATTCCGATGCGCCTTCGGGCATTCCGATTCACAGGCTTGCGCGGTGTGATAGCGTCGCCGCGTGAAAAAAACAGACCCCATTTTCGTCGCCGGCCACCGTGGACTGGCGGGCAGTGCGATCATCCGAGAGCTCGCCGGCCAAGGCTACACCAGCCTCCTGACGCGGACGCGTGCGGAGACCGACCTGACGGACCGCGCGGCGGTGCGCCGTTACTTTGACGAGGCGCGGCCGGCGGTGGTGGTGGTGGCGGCGGCCAAGGTCGGCGGGATCAGGGCAAACAATGATTTTCCGGTCGAGTTTCTCCTCGAGAATCTGAAGGTGCAGAACAACGTGATCGAGGCGGCGGCGGACTTCGGCGCGGCAAAGCTCCTCTTCCTCGGCAGCTCGTGCATCTATCCGAAATTCGCGGCGCAGCCGATCCACGAGGACGCTCTGCTGACCGGCGCGCTGGAGCCGACCAATGAGCCCTACGCGCTGGCGAAGATCGCGGGCATCCGGCTGTGCCAGGGGTATGCGCGGCAGTACGGGCGGAACTTCATCTGCGCGATGCCGACGAATCTCTACGGCCCCGGCGACAACTTCGACCTGAGCAGTTCGCACGTCCTTCCCGCGCTGCTGCGCAAGGTGCATGAGGCCAAGGCGCGCGGCGACGCGAGTGTGCCGGTGTGGGGCACGGGCATGCCGCGGCGCGAGTTCCTGCATGTGGACGATCTCGCGGGTGCGTGCCGTTTTCTGCTGGAAAGCTACGACTCGCCCGAGATCGTGAACGTGGGCTGCGGCGAGGATGTTTCGATCCGCGAGCTGGCGGAGATGATCCGGGAGGTGGTCGGCTTTCCAGGCACGCTCGCTTTTGACCC
>JAYTML010000020.1:0-11848 GCA_043728655.1 Chthoniobacter sp.
CGGTGGTTCGGGTAGAGTCCGTCCACGTTTTTCAGCGCATCCCACGCTCCGTACATCGCGCGCATGTTCAGGTCGCGGATGCGCTCGACGTCGCTGATCGGATCCTTGTCGAAGCCGCTTTCCCAGAACCATCCGCCTAGGTTGCTGATCGGCGTATTCGCCCACTGGCCCTTGAATGTGGCGCGGCCGGGGAATGGCTTTTGGGAAAGGTCCACGGCCCACGGCACACGCGGAAACGGCGCCGCGACATCGCCCGCCTCTGCGGACATCGAGAGGGCGTCCTTGTCCTTGCATTCACATTTGAGGACCTGCTTTTTGTCCGCCACATCGAGGACATTCCAGAGATTGCTCGATCCCATGTTTCCCTCCTTGGACATCTGGTAGTCCGCTCCGGCCAGGTAGCCCACGGTCGCGTCGCCAGTGCAGTCGGCAAAGAGTTTTCCCGAGATGCGGACACGCCTTGCGCTGCGGGTGTTTTGCGCGGTGACGGAGACGATCCGCTTGTTCGGCGCGTCCACGGCATTGACGCGGTGCTCGAGGAAAAGCCGGATCCGCGGCTCGGCGCGCACGACGGCGAGCTTGCGCTCGTCCTGGTAAATCCCGCCGCCCTTCGCATTGCCGGTGCCGCCGGACTTGGGCGGGCAGATCTCCTCCACGATGTCGCCGATGTGGGTGAAGGGCTTTTGCCGCGTGTGCCCCTCGGGCCACACGCGGACCTCGCTGCTGCCATTGCCGCCGAGCACCGGCCGGTCCTGGATGAGCGCGACGGTGAGCCCGTTGCGAGCTGCCGAGACTGCGGCCGCCGTCCCTGCCACGCCGCCGCCCACGACCACGAGGTCGTAGCTGCCGCCGTCGTCCGGTTGCGCCGGCAGGCCGAGCAAGGCTGCGCGCATTTTCGCCAGCCCCGCCGGATCATTCGGCGGCACGGCGCGCGCGTCCCGCACGAATAGCAGCGCGTCGCACCGGCCTTCGAAGCCGGTGAGATCGTGCAGCGCGATCTCCGCCTCCGTGCCCACCTGCACCACACCGCCATCCTGCCAGTGCCACTCCGCGCCTTTTGTGCCAAAGATCTCCCCGAGAGGCTGTCCATCGACCAGCACCTGAAATCGCCCCGGCGCACCCGGAGCTTTCCACGGTGCCACCCAGTCGCGCGTCCGCACCCACACGCGGTATTTTCCGGGGGAGGCAAATCTTGCGGTCGTGACTGCATCCTTCACCGGCACGCCGAGACCGTGGGCGAGCAGATAGGACGATCCCATTTGATCCATGAACTGCTGGTCCACATCCCAGCCTCCAGTGTCGGTGAATTGCTCCGCCTCGATGAGGACGTGCTGGGCGTGGGCGCGGATGGAGAATGCGGCGACAAGCGCGAGCAAGTGGCGGATTTTCATGTCAGCGAGGGCTGTCGCCACGGCGCGGAAGCAGCACTTCCGAGGGACGCATTCAGCGTTTGAGCACGTCGAGCAGCGAAGTGGGCCCGGCCGCCTTTGCCGGCAGGATCGGCCCCTTGAATGCGGTATCTCCGAGATACGCCCGGTAGAGCTTCTTTTCCGGCTCAGTGAGTCCGCCGACGAGGAGGAGCGGCAGGTCGGGAATCCCGCCTTTTCCTTTTGTGTAATGCTCGCCCTGCTTCAGCAGATGGACGCCGGCGCAGTAGATGCCGCCCTCGTCGCCGAGCAGGATGTCGAGCCGCATGGACTGTCCGGCGGTGAGCTGAAACGTGTCGCCTTCAAACATGGGTGTGCCGCCCTTTCTGGGGAAGCTGACCGCGCCCGCGTGCGTCCGCTTGTCGCCCGTGTATCCGATGTCCGAGGCGTCGAGGATGATCCGGTTGTTCAGGCCGACGATCAGCACATTGTCCCCCCAGCCGACGAGGCGGTACGAGCCGCTGACCGATGGTGTGATGGTGCCGGTGTAATGCGCAATCCAGAGGCCCGGGCCGGTGTCCTTCGCCTGAAAGGCCTCGCCGGCCTCCGTGTCCGCGATCGCCGGGAAAAAGAACGCCTTTGCCGAGAGTCTTTCCTTCGACGTGTAGTGTTTGAATTTCGTCGGCGGCTTCCACTCGCCGCCGGTGACAAAGTCCTTCACGATCGCCGTGTACGTCTTGCGGTCGTACCCCTTCAAGCCGTTCGGTTTTCCCGAGGCGTCCCGCTTGAAATCATAGAACGTGCCCACCAAGCCGCCGCCCCCACCGCGCAGGCCGAACATCGTGATGCCGCCCCCGCCTCCGCCGCCGCCCATGCCGCCGCCCATGCCGCTGCCGACGCCCATCCCCTGGCCGTTTCCCATTCCGCCGAGCCCGGACATCATGCCCGGCGCTACATTCGTGGCCGTGGCGATGCTCGGCATTTCCGGCAGGGCGATTTTGGAAAGTCCGCTCGTCGCGATCCGGCGCGCCTGCAGAGGGGCGCCGCCGGTTTTCGGCCTCCTGGCCATGGAAACCTTGTGTTCGAGCGCGCGTTTTGCCGGATTCGTGGATGGCGGTCCGCCATGGAATGTCAGCTTCCGTTGCGCGGAATAGCGCTGGACGATGAAATACGCGGCTCCGACCCCAAAGACGATGTGCACGACGACGCTGATGAAAAGGAACTTGCTCGCCAGGATGCGCGCGAGGATGCGCGGCTTCCGCGCGGCTTCAGCCGCTGGCGCGGGACTCCCGGCGGGTGGTGCGGCTGGGATTGCGGCGGGCGCGGTCATCGCAGGCGGGGCCTCGGGAGCGCGTGCCGGCGGTGCGAAAGGTGGCGTTTCCCGCGGGATGGTGCGCAGCGGAAGTCTCGCGATTTCCTGGAGGAGCTTCTTGCGATCGCCCAAGGCACTCACGCCGCAGATGCGGAGATCTTCGTCGGTCAGGTCCGGGAGGATCGCGAAGGTGATGCGATGCTTTTCAAATGCACCGGCGTGCGCACCCATGCCGATGCTTTTCAGCCATGCGGTGATCTCTCCGTGTGTGGGGGTATTCATCGTCACTGCGGTGCGCCGCGGATGATCAATCAGGTTCGGAGGGAGTCGCGTGGAATCAGCTAGGGTTTTCCGACCTCATAGAGACTCCCGATTTCCTCCGGGGAAAGGACACGGGCCAGGATGGTGAGCTCGTCGAGTCGGCCGACAAAGTTGCGCGTGCGCTGGTTGCGGAGCTGACGGTCGATCCACTCGGTATCGGTACTGCTGGCGGAGGCGCCCCAGTTGCCAAACTCGACGGGGCCGAGCACGGCTGGCAGACGATGCGCAAATCTGCCGCGTCCGATCGGGCGGCCGTCGCGGTAATGGGACACGATGCCCGTCTTCGCGTCATAGGTCGTGGCGAGGAAGAGCCAGCGGCCGAAGTCCATGTCCGAGACGGCGGGCCCGCTCACGGGCCCGTCCCAGTCCTCGTTGCGATTGCCCGTCCTGTCCGTGTTTCTCAGTGTCAGGCGGATCTCACCGCCGCGCTCGATCGTCCAGTGCAGCGAGCCGATGGCGTAGCGCGTGGGCATCAGCAGCGAGTTGTAGTCGTTCGGCAGGCTGTCCACGCGCACCCATGCCATCAGCGTGAGCGCTTCGTGCGCGCCCGGCAGATTGAAGCGCAGACGATCGCCGAGACTGCGAAACTCCAGCGCGCGTTTGCCAGGCCACCGGCCGCCGGTCCAGCCAGCGCCGACGAGCGCGCCGTGGGATTCGGTGACTGCCTGCGCGGCGCGATTCATCACGCTGCGCTCGGACTCGGTGTCGCCGTCGAGCGGGTAGCTGAGCAGCGTGGCAGGATCCGCGGCGAGCGCGGACATCGTGGCTTTCCACTCCTTGGAACGCACGCGGCCGGCGGCATCGGCGCTGCGCGCGAGTTCCTCGCCATTGGGGAAATCGGCGGGCCGTGCCGGGATGTCGCGCAGGACGCCGCCTTCGAGCCGCACGGCCCGGCCGGCATCGAGCCTGCGCGGCTCACCCGTGGCGTTCGCGACGGAGAGATTCACCGCGCCGTCAAAGACATGCACCTCGGGCACACGGCCCGGCAGCACTTCGAATCCAAAGGCGGTGCCGAGGTCCACGATGTCGAGCTGGGGCGATTTCAACGTGAAGCCGCGCGCGGCCTCCGGCACGAAGGCGCTGGCGACTCCGCTTTGGAGGAACGCGGCGTCACCCGCATCAAGCCGCAGCTCCGCCGGGCCGACGACGAGCACCCGCGCGCCGCCGAGAAACTCCACCTGCACGGTGCCGGCGCGCAACCGCAGCCAGCCTGCGGAAAGCGCGGACCCCACGGCGGGCGCCTCCCGGGCATTCACCCACTGGACGCCGACGGCGCGCTTTAGCACAGCCACCGCGGCAGCGGACTCCGCGCGCTGCGAAGGCGGGCCATCCGCGGCGAACGGCTCCTCCGGCACGGCCGGCGTCCTTTTCAAAAACAAAACCGCCCCTCCCGCGAGCAGCGCCAGCACGGCGGCGGCCGCTGCCATGCGCGGCAGCCAGACGCGGCGGTGCGCCATCTCCACCACGCGCGGCGTGAAACCCGGCTCGGTCACGGCGGCGAGCCGCCCCTGCTCCAGACGCAGCACGATTTCCTGCGCGGCCACGCGGCCGGAGGGATCGCGCTCGACGGCGTGGAGCAGACGCTCGGTGGCCATGTGATCGGCAAAGACGCGCAGCACTTCCGCGTCGTCGCGGCATGCGGCAGCGAGCCGCGCGGCGGCGTCCGGAGTGAGCGTGCCATCGGCGGCGCTGCCGATGAGTGCGGCGATTTCGTCGGACTTCATGGCGCGGCGAGTCTTTGCCCGATACAGCCGGCCAGCAGCTCGCGAAGCCGGTGGAGCTGCATGGAAACGGCGGAGGTCTTGCGGCCGAGGCGGGCGGCGAGTTCGTCGAGCGAAGTGCCGTCGGAATAGCGCTCGCGAATCAGCGCGCGGGCCGGGCCGTCGAGTTCCTCCAGGCATTCCCGGAGCGCGTACATGCGCTCGGATTCGCGTCCGCTGTGGCAACCTGCGTCGAGCTGCGTGTCGAGCATCGCCTGGAGTTCGTCGTTCAGGCCGACGGGGATGGCGCGGAATTTCCGCCGGTGATTGGCGAGCAGATTCAGCGCGATGCCGCGCAGCCACGGGCCGAGCGGCAGTGTCGGATCGATGCCCGGCAGCTTGCGAAAGGCGATGAGCAGCGCCTCCTGGGCGAGGTCCTCGGCGTCCGGAGCGTAGTTCATCCGCACGGCGAGACAGGCGCGGACGCTGGCCTGATGACGCTCGACGAGCACTCCAAAGGCCGCGATCTCCCCGCGCTGGGCGGCGCGGATGAGCAGGGTCTCGTCGTCTGGGTTTTCAGGCATCGGCATCGCGCGGTCGGTGCATCCTCCTGTCTTCATCCGCGAAAAGCAGCACGCGGATGATCGGGAAACGGTGATCTCGTCTCTGACGGCACGCGCTCCCATTCTGCCGCAGGATTCCCCGCCGTCCATGAGCCGGCAGCGGAATTATATTTTTTTCGTGCTGCTTTCGCAGCTCCAGAACAGCGTTTGGGATGAGGCTCCCATCCTCGCGACTCCATCCCGTGAAAACTCATAAACACATCCTCGCCACGACCATCGCCGCCCTCCTCTCCTGCCAGGGCGCAGGCGCGTCAAACACGGTGAATGATTACATCGGCTCGGTAACAGGCAGCTTCCTGACACCGGGAAACTGGAGTCTCGGCACGGTCCCCACGGTTTCCAATGACGCGATCTTCCCGCTGGCCGCAGGGACGGGCATCCGCACGCTGAATCTTGGCAACGTGACCGTGGGCTCGCTCAATGCGCTGGCGGCGACCGGCACGTTTTCCATCCGCAACGAAGCGAGCGATGCGACCAACAGCACGCTGACGCTCGGCGGTGTGGGGAATCTGGGGAACTCCGTGAGCGGCAATGCCGCCGACCTGCTCTACGTCGCGGCTGGCGCGACACTGAACATCCGGGGAGACAATGGCGGGGGCGGCACCGGCGTCCTGGGGCTCCAACTCGGCCAGACGGGAGCATTCGATATCGCCGGGACCGGAACCATCAGCGCGGTGATTTCGGGCGCGGGCTTCGGCTTCACAAAGACCGGGGCCGGCACGCTGACGCTCAATTCCAGCGCCGCGAATACCTACACGGGGCCGACGTCAGTCACAGGGGGAACGCTGACGCTGGATTTCGCCAATCTCGCCACGCCGACCAATCTCATCTCCAGCAGTTCCGCGCTCAGTCTCGGCAGCGGCACGCTCAGCGTCCTCGGCAAGAGCGCCGGGGCGACATCCCAGACTTTCGCGGGCACGACTTTCAATGCCGGCGCGGACACGATCATCATCAACCGGAATGGCGGCACCTCGGCGACGCTCGCGCTGGGTGCGATCACGCGGAACACCGGCAGCGTCGTCAATTTCCGCCCCGCGACGGGGTGGACGACCACGGCATCGACGACCGAAATCGTGACCACCACGGGCATCAATGGCGGCGCGCTCCCGGGCGCGACTTCCTTCATCGGCGCGTGGGCCACCCAGGGCACCGGCACGGGCACCCGCTATGTGCAGCTCACAGCGGGCGGCCAGTTCGTAGGGGCTCCCAGTGCCACGGCTCTCACTGCGACTACCGCGGCAAACATGACGAGCGCGACCACGGGCTACTCCTGGACGACCGGCAATTTCACCCTGGGCGGAAATCTCACCGCCTACTCGCTCCTCGCGAACAATAGCGGCGCGTCCACCTTCACCATCGGGGCAATACGCTGACGATGAACGGAATGATCGCGATTTCAGGCGGCGGGACGACTTTCAGCGGCGCGACCGGCGCGGGCGGCATCGTGGTCGGGGTGGAAAACGAATTGGTCCTCAATGCGGCCGCGGGCGGGATTACCGTCAACGTCCCAATCTCGAACAAGCCGGCCAGCAGCTCGAGTGTGACCGCCACGGGCAACACGACTGCGGCCAGCATCGTCTTCGGTGCACAGAATACCTACACCGGCGGCACCACCATCACCGGGGCGAATACCACCGCGGTCCCGACGGTGAGTTCGACCGGGCCGGCGGGCAATCCGACGAGCGGGCCCTTTGGCGCTGGCACGGCACCCCTCAATCTCGCGGGCGGACAGATCCGCTCGACCACCGGGGCCAACACGACCATCGCCAACGTCGTGACCATCTCGGCCGACACGGTCATTCCGACGAACGCGAGCGAGAAAAGCCTGATTTTCAGCGGCCCGGTGACGCTCTCCGGGGGAAGTCGCACGCTCACCGGAAACCTCGGCACGACCGTCACGACCGAAGCCGCCATCTTTTCCGGCGCGATCGGCGATGGCAGCAATGCTTTTGGCCTCATCAAGGCCGGCACCGGCGTCGTCCGCCTCTCCGGCGCAAATACCTACACGGGCCCGACCATCGTGAACGGAGGCACGCTGCAGATCGGCAATGGCGGCACGACAGGCTCCCTCTCTCCGGGCAGCGCGCTGATCACGAACGCCTCGCTCGTTTTCAACCGCACAAACACGCTCACGCAGGGAACCGACTTTGCGAGCGTGATCTCCGGCACCGGCACCGTGACCCAGGCGGGCGCGGGCGGCGTCACGCTCCTCAGTGGCGCTAATACCTTTGGCGGCAACGTCTCGGTGACGGCAGGCACGGTGAGGATCAATAACTCCGGCGCGCTCGGCGCCGGCACCAAGACGGTGACGATCGTGGGCACGGCGGCGACGCTGGAACTCGACACCACCGGCGGCAGCGACATCACGCTGCCAGGCACCTTCAGCCTCCTCACCAGCAATCCGAATAACGCGATCGTCAACACGTCCGGCAGCAATGTCATCGGCGGCACCATCTCACTCACCGGCGGCGCCGGCTCTACCAGGGTGATCAGCAACGGCGGCAGCCTGGCTCTAAATGGCAGCATCGCCACGGTCACCGCAGCGGGGGCGCCGCGCACGCTCACCCTCGACGGCACCTCGGCCGGCGCGAATACCGTCGGCGGAAATATCAGCGACGCCTTTACCGGCGCGAACGTGCTCTCGCTCGAAAAGCAGGGCGCGGGCAAATGGACGCTCGCCGGCACGAATACATACACGGGCACGACCGTGCTGACGGCCGCTGGCGCAGGGACTTTGAAAGCGGGGTCCGTCACCGCCTTCAGCGGCAGTTCCGCCTTCACGGTCAGCACGGGGACGCTCGATCTCGATGGCTTCAGCAATTCCGTCGCCTCGCTCGCAGGGAGCGGCGGCAGCGTCGCGCTGGGAAGCGCGACTCTGACGACCGGCGGGAACAGCTCGAGCACGACCTACACCGGCGCGATCACGGGCACGGGTGGCCTGACAAAAGCGGGCGCCGGCACTTTCACCCTCGCCAGTGCCACCGCGTATTCCGGCACGACGACCATCACCACCGGCACGCTCCTCGTGGATTCCGCGCTCGCCTCCACCACCGTGAATGTGGGAGCCGCCGGCACGCTCGGCGGCGTCGGCACGCTCGCGGGCACGGTCAGCGCCACGGGCACGATCTCGCCCGCCACGGGCACGACGGCGGGCACGCTCACCCTCGGCTCGCTCACCCTGAATGCGGGCTCCGCGCTGAGTTATGAATTCGGCGGCACCTCGGATCTCATCGCGGTGACCGATGCCAGCGGACTGACCATCGGCGGCGGCGCTCTGAGCCTCTTCGCCACGGGCGGCGTCATCCCGCTCACGGCGGACGGCACGTACACCCTCTTTAGCTACGTCACCGGTTTCACCGGCTCGCTCGGCAACCTCTCAGTCGCCAACCCGCAGTTGAACAAGTTCTACCAGGTCGCCGACGCGGCAGGCACGATCACCATCACCCTTTCCACCACCACCACCTCGGAGTGGAATGGCGCAGCCGCCGACGGCAAATGGACAACCGCCGGCAACTGGACGGCCGGCATGCCAAACAGCGCCGGCTCCGCGGCCACGCTCGGGTTGATTCCCGTCGTGCCCACCACAGTGGCCGTGGATGGACCAAAGACGATCGGCACGCTCATCCTCGACAATGCCAATGCCTACACGATCACCGGCGGCGGCGCGGACACGCTGACCTTTAACAACGGCATCGCCGCCGGCATCATCAATGTCGCGAGCGGCAGCCACGCCATCTCCGCTCCCGTGGTGCTCGCTTCGAATCTCAGCATCAATCCAGCCGCGGCGACCGCGCTGGCTGTCTCCGGCGTGATCTCCGGCACCAACGGAATCACGAAAGCCGGCAATGGAACGCTCACGCTCTCCGCCGCCAATACCTTTACCGGATCGGTGACAATTTCCGCCGGCGTGCTGTCGGTCAATTCCATCGCCAATGGCGGCGTCGCCAGCGAACTCGGCCAGTCCACGAGCGCGGCGGCTAATCTCGTCCTTGATGGCGGCACGCTCCAGTACACCGGCGCGACCGGCTCCACGAATCGCGACTTCACCATCACCAGCGGAAAGACCGGCACCATCGAAGTGACCTCCGGCGCCACCGATCTGACGCTCTCCGGGGCGGCCGCCGCCACCACGGGCGCCCTGACCAAGAGCGGGCCGGGCAGGCTCATTCTCACCGGCGCAAACGCCCATACCGGACTGACCACGGTCAGCACGGGCGCGCTGAAGATCCAGAACGCCACCGCTCTCGGCACCACCACCGCCGGCACGACGGTCACGACCGGTGCGGCTCTCGAAATCGAAGGCGGCATCACCGTCGGTGCCGAAGCCCTCACCCTCAACGGCGACGGCATCGCCTCAGCCGGCGCATTGCACAGTATCAGCGGCGCCAATACCTACGGCGGCCTGCTCACCCTCGGCAGCGCGGCACGTATCAATGTGGACGCCGGATCCCTGTCGCTGACGCATGCGGGCGTCATCACCGGCGCGAGCTTCGGCCTCACCGTCGGCGGCTCCGGCAGCACCACGATCGACAGCATCATCGGCACCGGCTCGGGCTCGCTGACCAAGGAGGGCGCCGGCACGCTGACGCTCGCGGGCACGAGCACCTTCACCGGCGGCGTGACGCTCAATACCGGCACGCTGAACATCAACAAGGCGGCCGCGCTCGGCGGAGCGGCGGGCACTTTCACCGTCAACGGCGCCACGATCAACAACACCTCGGTCGGAGCCCTCACGACGAACAACCACCCGATGACGATCAATGGCGACTTCGCCTTTGCCGGCACGCAGAACCTGAACCTCGGCACCGGAGCCAAGACGCTCGGCACCGCCGCGGGGACCAGTCGCACGATCACGGTGAATGCCAGTACGCTGACCGTGGGCGGCGTGATCGCCAACGGCACCACGGCCAACAATCTGATCAAGGCCGGCGCCGGCACGCTCGCGCTCGGAGGCGCCAGCACCTTCGATGGCGGTATGACGGTCAAGGAAGGGACGCTGCTGGTGACCGGAGGCGCGGCCTCGCTGGGCAATGTGGCCGGAACGATCACGCTCGGCGATGCCACCGGGGCCTCGGCAATCCCTGCGACCCTCGACAGCACGACTGCGAACGTCACGTCCGCTCATCCGATCAATGTCGTGGGAACCAACCAGGTGAACACCATCAGGGATTCCAGCTTCACCGCGACCTACAGCGGTCCGATCACGCTGACGAACTCCAGCCTCACGCTCAATCAGGCCACGACCGCCGCGCAGATTTACAGCGGCGGGATCACCGGCACCGGGGCGACGCAGAACCTCATCATCAGCAGCACAGGCACCGGTGGTTCCATCACCATCTCGACCGCGGCTGTGAATATGACAGGCTCGATCACCAACAACGGCACCGGCGCCGCCGCCACGGTCATCAGCGCCGTCATCGACACCAATGTGACCGGCGTGACGCAGAACAGCGCGACCTCCAAGCTGACGCTCTCGGGCGCAAACACCTACACCGGCCCCACGCTCATCAGCACGGGCACGCTGCAGATCGGCAATGCCGGGACCACCGGCTCACTCGCCGCTGCCAGCACGATCACCGACAACGCCACCCTCGCCTTCAACCGCACGAACACGATCACGCAGGGCACCGACTTTGCCTCGGTGATCAGCGGCACGGGCGCGCTGATTCAGAGCGGCTCCGGTAGCGTCATCCTCAATGGCGCCAATACCTATGACGGGCTCACGACCGTCTCCGCGGGCGCGCTGACCCTGCAGGTCGGCGGGACGCTCGGCTCCACCCTCACAGGCACGACCGTGGGAAGCGCAGGCCGCCTGGAGCTTGACGGGGGCTTCACGGTGACAGGCGAGACCCTCACCCTCAATGGCACTGGCGTGAACTTCATCGGCGCGCTCCAGAGCAAGACTGGAAGCAATACATGGGCGGGCAACATCACCATGATCGCCGACCAGTCCCGCATCGGCGCGCAGTCGTTTTCCACGCTGACCGTTTCCGGCGTCATCGACAGCGGCGCGAATCTCTTCACCGTGATTTTCCGCCCGCAGGACGCGACCGCCACGGTAGTCGTCGCCGGTGCGAACACCTACGCCGGCCCATCCTCGATCCTCGGCGGCGTCGTGAGCGTGGGCAGCATCAACAGCGTGGTCGGCGGCACCGCCTCCAGCAATCTCGGTGCGCCGACCACAGTCGCGAACGGCACGATCCTGCTTTCGAATGGAGCCACAAGCACGCTGCGCTACACGGGCGCCGGGGAAACGACCGACCGCGTGATCAATCTCGTCGGCACGACATTCGGCGGCACGCTCGACCAGTCGGGCACCGGACTGTTGAAATTCACAAGCAACTTCACCGCGACGGGCAACGGCGCAAAGACACTGACCCTCGACGGCTCCACGGCAGGCACGGGTGAAATCGCCGGCGACATCGTCAACAGCACCAGCGCGACAGCGCTCGCCAAGGCCGGTACGGGCACCTGGACTCTCTCCGGCGTCAAGACCTACACCGGCGGGACTGCGGTGAACAACGG
>JAYTML010000021.1:0-4727 GCA_043728655.1 Chthoniobacter sp.
TTCACGAGGATGAGCGAGCGCGCCGGGTCGCCGGGCGTGATGCGGCGGCCCATGGCGCCGCGGGTCAGCGCGAGGAAGTCGCCCTCGTCATCGTAGCCGCGCAGCGAGAGCTTGAAGCCGCCCTGGCCGGCGGCTGCGCCGTGGCATGCGCCGAGCGAGCATCCGGCCTTGGCGAGGATCGGTTGGACGTGATTGCGAAAGCTCACGGCGTCGCCCGCGAGCGCGGAGGCGGCGTGCGTGGCGAGCAGGGCGAGGACGGGGAGGAGGCGCATGAGCGGCGCGAAGGTAAGGCGCTCGCGCGTGCCGGGCAAGGATCGCCGCCGCTGGATGCGACCGCGCTTTGACCGAAAAAAAGCGCCGCCCCGCACGAGGCGGGACGGCGCTGGTGGCAGTCCTTCGGCGCTTCGCAGCGCGCCGGTTTGCGGACTACTTCTTCTTTTTCGCGGGCGCGGGGGCCTTTCCCTTCGGCACGGTGTTGATCGTCTGCAGGATGCGGCCGGCGATCAGGTACGGGTCGCCCTGCGAGTTCGGACGGCGGTCTTCGAGGTAGCCGCGGTGGCCGTTGTTCGCGAAGCTGTGCGGGACGCGGACGGAAGCGCCGCGGTTGGCCAGGCCGTAGTTGAACTTGTCGATGGACTGGGTCTCGTGCAGGCCGGTGAGGCGCAGGTGGTTGTCCGGTCCATAGACGGCGATGTGCTCGTTCTTGTATTTGTCGAACGCAGCCATGAGCGCCTCGAAGTATTCCTTTCCGCCGACTTCACGCATGTGGTCGGTGGAGAAGTTGGCGTGCATGCCGGAGCCGTTCCAGTCCACGTCCTTGCCGAGCGGCTTGCAGTGGAAGTTCACGTCCACGCCGTATTTCTCGCAAAGGCGGATGAGGAGGTAGCGGGCGACCCACATCTGGTCGGCGGCGTTCTTGGAGCCTTTGCCGAAGATCTGGAATTCCCACTGGCCCTTGGCCACTTCGGCGTTGATGCCTTCGTGGTTGATGCCGGCGTCGAGGCAGAGGTCGAGGTGCGTGTCCACGATCTCGCGGGCGATGTCGCCCACGTTCTTGTAGCCGACGCCGGTGTAGTATTCGCCCTGCGGCGGCGGGTAGCCGCCGTCTCCGGGGAAGCCGAGGGGCGCGCCGTTCTGGTAAAGGAAGTACTCCTGCTCGAAGCCGAACCATGCGCCGGGATCGTCGGGGATGGTGGCGCGGCCGTTGGAGGGATGGGGCGTCTTGCAGTCCGGCATCATGACTTCGCACATGACGATCACGCCATTCCGCTTGGTGGTGTCGGGATAGACGGCGACGGGTTTGAGCATGCAGTCGGAGCTGCGGCCTTCGGCCTGGCGGGTCGAACTTCCGTCGAAACCCCACATCGGGAGATCAGCGAGCTTTGGAAACTTGGCGAACTCCTTGATTTGGGTTTTGCCGCGGAGGTTGGGGACGGGCTCGTAGCCGTCGAGCCAGATGTATTCGAGTTTGTACTTGGCCATGATTGGTCGGTGGTGGTGGTGGTTTTCGAGCAGGCTGCGCTGTTTTAGCCCGCTCTGGATTGGTTATTTTACTCTGGCGTCTCCAAAGGGTTTGGGACGCGCGCGCAGGTTTAGCAAAGCCGGTGCCAAGGGCAAGAAGGTTGAGTGTTGAAAGTTGAGTATTGAGTGTCTCCGCCGGTTTCGCGGAAGGTTTTTAAGGAAACGAACCGTTCAGCTCCGGGCACTCCAGCGGCGGTCCGAACTCCGTCACTCAACACTCAGCTTTCAACACCCAACCTCCGCGATGCCCATAGTCAAAGACACCCTGCGCGCGATTGTCCGCGTGGGCTATGACGGGCGGGTGTCCAAGCAGTTCCGAGGGCCGAAGGCGACGGAGCGGTTTGCCAATGAGGTGAAGGTGCTGCGGCATCTGGAGGCGCGCGGGTGCGATTTCGTGCCGCAGTTGCTTGAGGCGGATGAGGAGGCGTTGGAAATCGTGACGACGAACTGCGGGAGCCGCGTGGAGCATCTGGACGACGAGCGGATGAAGGAAATCTATGCGCAGCTCACGCCTTACGGCGTGCGGCACGACGACGCGGAGATGCGCAATGTGACGTACCGGCAGAAGGACGGGCGCTTTTGCCTGATCGATTTCGAGTTTGCGACGATCCTGCCGGATCCCCCGGAGGTGACGGCGATATGAGGCTGCATGCACCGGAGGGGGCGAGCTGATGGATGACCGGCCCTCAACGTCCGCCGCTGTGCTCCGCTGGTGGGGCATGACTGACCGCGGGAAGGTGCGGAAGAACAACGAGGACACGTTTCTCGGGCTGCAGTTCGATGCGCAGGAGGTCCGGTATCTCGGGAAGATCGGGGAGGGGAGCACGGAGAGCGCGGACTTCGTTTTTGCCGTGAGCGACGGGATGGGGGGAGCGCAGGCGGGTGAGTTTGCGAGCAGCATCACGGTGGACAAGATCACGCGTCTGCTGCCGCGGGCGTTCAAGCAGGGCGCCGCGGGGCTGAGCGCAGGTTTCGACGATGTGCTGGAGGAGCTGTATGACCAGATCCACAAGGCGCTGCTTTATCTCGGCGAGAGCTACGAGGAGTGCGCGGGGATGGGCGCGACGCTGAGCCTGTGCTGGTTCACGCCGGGGTGGATGTACTTTGCGCACATCGGCGACAGCCGCATCTACTACCTCCCGGCGCGCGAGGGCGGCATGCGGCAGGTCTCGCACGATGACACGCATGTCGGCTGGCTTTTCCGAAAGGGCGATCTCAATGAGCGCCAGGCGCGGGCGCATCCGCGGCGCACCGTGCTGCAGAAGGCGCTCGGCGCCGGCCACCAGTTCGTGACGCCGCAGGTGGGCGCGGTGGCGTGTGAGCCGGGCGATCTTTTTTTCCTCTGCACGGACGGGCTGACGGAGGGTCTTTTCGACGAGCAAATCCTGCAGCGTCTCCGCGCTCCCGATGCGGACGAAGCCGCGCTCAATCCCGCCCACCGCCTCGTGGCCGCGTCGCTCGAACGCGCCGGCCGCGACAATACGACCGCGATGGTGGTGGAGGTGGCGGGCGACTCGTCCAAAGTGTGAGGGGAGCCTCACCTTTCACCTGCCCCGCTCCTACACTGCCTTGTCGCCGGTCTCGTCGGTGCGGATGCGGATGGCGCTTTCCACCGGCAGGACGAAAACCTTTCCGTCGCCGATCTTCCCGGTCTTGGCGGCGGCGACGATGGTCTTGACCGCTTTTTCGGCGATCTCATCGGAGAGGACGATCTCGATTTTCACCTTCGGGAGAAAGTCCACGGTGTACTCGCTGCCGCGGTAGATCTCGGTGTGACCCTTTTGGCGCCCAAAGCCTTTGACCTCCGTGACCGTCATGCCCTCCACGCCGAGTTCGGCGAGCGCGTCTTTCACTTCTTCGAGTTTGAACGGTTTGATGATGGCTTCGAGTTTCTTCATTTCGGGGTGTGTAGGGTTTTTTGGATGGAGAAGCCCACGCCCGTCTGCTGCGGGAGAAATGGACTTCGCGGCTTTAGCAACGGGCATGCCATTTGGCGAACGTGAAATTTTCACAGAGGAGAGGATGGCCGGCGGGAAGGTGGGCGGCGCAAGTGCGGGCAAAAGGAGGCAGGCGAAATCAGCCGGGTGGCGATTTCGCGACACCAAGGGCTGAATCGTGCATCCCCCCTCCGCCTGCTCGACACGCCCCGCCCCCCGCCCGAAAGTCGGCGCGCATGATCAACCCCATCCCTTTCGTCGTCGCGATGCTCCGGCATCTGAGCAGCGTCGTCTGGCTGCTGGTGCAGACGGTGCAGGAGATGGGCGATCAGGTGCGGCGCGGGCGGTTTCCGTTCCGGGTGGCGGGATTCTTTGAACAGGCGGATCGGGTCGGCGTGGGGTCGATCCCGCTCGTGGCGCTCGTGTCGTTTTTCATCGGGCTCACGATGGCGCTGCTCACCGGCTATCAGCTCCAGCCCTTCGGTCAGGAAAGGCTCGTGCCTCCGCTGGTGGCGATCGGTTTCACCCGCGAGCTGGGTCCGCTGATGACAGGCATCATGCTGGCCGCCCGCATCGGCGCGGCGTACACGGCGGAGCTGGGCACGATGACGGTGGCGGAGGAGGTCGAGGCCATCGAGGCGATGGGGCTCGGCCCGCTGCGCTACCTCGTGAGCCCGCGGCTGCTCGCGGTTTTCCTGCTCATGCCGTGCCTGGTGGTGGTCTCCGATCTCACGGCCGTGGCCGGCGCCGCGATGATCTCGCGCTGGGCGTTCGACATTCCGTTCCAGAGCTTCGCCGAGAGCGCAGTCGATAAGCTCATCATCCGCGACATCGTGGCCGGCGTGGTGAAGAGCCTCCTCTTCGGCCTGATCATCGGCCTCGTCTCCTGCTACAAGGGCCTGACGGTGCGCGGCGGCGCGGCGGGCGTAGGCCACGCCACGACCGAGAGCGTGGTCGTGGCGATCACGACGGTCATCGGTTTCGACACGCTCTGCAATATCGTGCTCGTCGCGCTTTTCGACCGATGAGCGACGCGCCGATCATTGAGCTTCGCGACGTGCATCTCGCCTTTGGCGCGTCGGAGATCCTCACCGGAGTCGATCTCGTCGTCGGCCCGCGCCAGCGGCTCGTGGTGCTCGGCCAGTCCGGCAGTGGAAAGAGTACGCTGCTACGGCTGCTGCTGGGCATCCTGAAGCCTACGCGCGGCTCGGTGCAGTTTCAGGGCGGCGAAGTCCCGCTCATGGGCCGCCGCCAGCTCAATGCCATGCG
>JAYTML010000022.1:0-3604 GCA_043728655.1 Chthoniobacter sp.
GGGTGGACGAAGCCTTCGTGGAATCCATAGGCCGTCTTGAACTCGCACCAGTAGGCCATCGGATAGCCGGCGTCAGGCTCGCTGACGCGGCGCTTCTGCTTGATCTTGTTGTTGATCGTGAAGCGGCCGGCCGGCGTCGGGTCTTTCGAGGTGCCGACACAGCCCTGCACTGCCATGAGGAGGCGGTCGTCTTCCATCACGTAGATATTCTGAGTGGAGGTGGAAACCTTCACCTTCACGTTGTCGGGATTGTGCGGCTTGTAGGCGGTGACGCGGTAGGCGCCGGCCGAGGGGCCGGTGGCACATCCGCCGAGCAGGCCGAAGCCCGCGGAGATGGCGAGAAGGGTGAGAAGTTTTTTCATGAGCGGCGGTATGCAAAGCGCAGCAGCCGGCTTTGTCAATCGAACGGCCCGGGCGGCGCTGGAAGGGCGGCTCTGATTTGGCGAGATTACGAGGGCGTCTGCGAGCGGAGCAGCTTATCGAATTTCGCCGACTCGTTCGCGTACACGGGATAGGGGCGGTCCGCGTCCCGCGGGCGGTAGCGGAAGTGCTTGTAAGGCCACAGCCAAAGCTCCGGGCGCTCGCGGATGATGGGCTCGAAGGCGTCCCAGCAGAGCTGCGCGATCTGCTGCACCGAGGCGCCCTCCGGCCAGGCGACGCCGGGATGCGCGATGACTCGGCATGTGCCGTCGGGCTGCGGCCTCGTCTCGACGGGGACGAGCAGCGCATTCGCCCGCTGGGCGAGGACGGCGTGGATGAGCGGCACGCACATTTTCATGCCGAAGCCCTCGATGACCGTCGCGGCCTGGCTGGGGCGGAGATTCAGGTCGATGAGCATGCCGGTCGCGCCGCCGCGTTTCACGGTCTTGAGCATGCGGAGGATGGAGTTTTCCTGCGCGATGATGCGATGACCAGTGATCTCCCTCGTCTGGCTGAAGAGCGACGTGAGGCGCGGGTTTTTGAAGTTCTCTGCGACAATCGTCGTCGGCAGGCCGAGAAAGCCGAAGACGAGGCTGGCCCATTCCCAGTTCCCCTGATGGACACAAAAAAAGACCGCGCCGCGCTGTGCCGATGCGAGGCGCGCACGGAGTTCATCGAAACCCTCCGGCTTCATCCACGCGTGAAAATTCTCCGGCGTCAGATTTCGCGCCCAAAAAAGATCGAGCATCGTGCGCAGGAAATTTTGATAGGACGCCCGCGCGATGCCGCGGCGCTGCGCGGGCGAGTAGCGGTCGCGGAAGACGCATTCGATGTTTGAAAGCGCGACGCCGCGCCCGCGCGCATCGAGCAGATAGGCGAGCGAGCCCAGGCCGTTTGCCAGCCGCATGCACGCGCGGCGCGAGAGCCGCGGCACGGCCCGCATGAGCAGGCGGCACCCGGCTTCCTCGAGGCGGTGGCGGAATTCTTTCCAGCGGGACACGGCGGCGAAGGTGGATGGTGATCGGCGATTGGTGAACGGAAAAACGACGCGCGCTGCATCCGCAATTCACAATTCACGATCCGCCAGTCACCCTGCCGGGATGGAGCCGCTCCTCGACATCGCCCGCTCGATCCTCGCCCAGCCGACCGCCCCCTTCCACGAGGACGCGGTGCGCGCGGAGATCCTCATGCAGCTCGCGCAGTGCCCGCATGTCACGGCGGAGCTGGATGACTTTGGAAACGTGCTCGCCTGCTACCGGCGTGGATCGGCCGAGGCGCGCTACGCATTCGCCGCGCACATGGATCATCCCGGCTATGTGGGCGGCGAGTTCCTCGGCGGCGTGCCGCCCGAGTACCGGGAAAGGAATCCGCCGGTGCGCGATTACGGCGCGTTTGCGATGTGGGACCTGCCGCCGTTTGAGCTGCGCGACGGGCGCATCTACTCCCGCGCGTGCGATGACCTCATCGGCTGCACGGCCATCGTCGCGCTCTTTCAGGAGCTGGAGAAAGCGGGCGCGGAAGCCTGTGTCCACGGGCTTTTCACACGTGCGGAGGAGGTCGGCTTCATTGGCGCGATCCGGCTCGCACAGTCGGGCCGCGTGCCGCAGGCGCTGACCGTCGTCTCGCTGGAGACGAGTTCGGAAAAGGGCGGCCCGGTGACGATGGGCGCGGGTGTCATCGTGCGCGTGGGCGACCGCACTTCCGTTTTCGACGACGCGGCGACCGCCTCGCTCATGGACGCGGCGAAGCGGGCGGACATCCCTGTGCAGCGCTGCCTGATGAGCGGCGGCACGTGCGAGGCCACGGCCTACCAGCTCTACGGCTACCGCAGCGCGGGACTGTGCGTGGCGCTGGGGAACTACCACAACTGCGGCCCCGACACGCAGATCGCGAGCGAGTTTGTGTCGGTCGATGACGTGGCCGGAATGGTGCGGCTGATGGTCGCGGCGACGACCGCGCCGCCGGCAGCCGACGCACGTGCCGCCTTGCGCGCGCGGCTGGAGGCGGGCGCGGCCGCATATTCGCGTTTCACCGAAGGCGGCGCGTGACGCGCCCGCCCGGCTCCCTACATTCGGCCCGGTGAAACGAATCCTCTTCCTCGCCATGCTGCTGGCCGCCCTCGGGCTCGGGGGCTGTGCGACTTCTGAAACCGCGCCCCGGTATTCCGGCGGCGCCCTGCGCCAGAGCGCGGCTCCGGCTTCGGTGAATCTGCGGCCGATGATCGTGCCGAAGGGGCGTGTCGGGCGGCGCATCGAGTTTCCGCTGAATGCGAGCTACATCACCATCCACAGCACAAGCAATCGCGGCGCGACGGCGCTCCAGCATGCGCGCGGGATGGCGTCGGGCGCGTTTCGCGGGCGGACGAAATGGAACCGCACGGGATACATGACGTGGCACTTCACGGTGGATGACCGCGTGGCGATCCAGTCGCTGCCGCTGACGATCCAGGGCGAGCACGCGGACCACGACGGGCCGGGAAACAACCGGAGCATCGGGATCGAGATCTGCGAGTTTCGCAGCGCGCGGCAGCAGGCGGCGGCGATCGACCGCGCGGCGCGGCTCACGGCGTGGGTGATGCACGACCAGGGCATCCCGCTCGATCATGTGGTGCCGCACTATCACTGGCCGCAGCGGCATTTTAAAAACCATCAGAAGAACTGCCCGCGCATCCTGCTCGACGGCGGCCGGCCTGGGCCGCGGTGGGCGGCGTTTTTGCGGAAGGTGCGGGGCTAATTGAGCGCGCATTCGGCGCCCGGCACGCTGCTGCTGGCATCCGCGGCGGAAACGCGTCTATTGGTGGCCCGCTGATGACCACGCCCGCCCACTTTCCCACTCCCGAACTGCTCGCTCCCGCGGGCGGGTGGGACTGCGTGCGCGCGGCCGTGGCGAATGGAGCGGACGCGGTCTATTTCGGCCTGCCAAAGTTCAACGCGCGTCTGCGGGCGGACAATTTCACTGAGGCGGAGCTGCCGGAGGTCGTGGCTTTCTGCCACCGGCACGGGGTGAAAACGTATGTGGCTTTCAATACGCTCGTTTTCACCGGCGAGATGGACGCGGCGGCGGAGTACCTGCGGCTGCTGAGCCGCGCGGGCGTGGATGCGCTGATCGTGCAGGACGTGGGGCTGGTACGGCTGGCGCGCGAGATCACGCCGGAGCTGCCGATCCACGCGAGCACGCAGATGAC
>JAYTML010000023.1:0-1875 GCA_043728655.1 Chthoniobacter sp.
CAGAGCGGTTCGGGAAAATCCACGCTGCTGCAAATGCTCGGCGCGCTCGATCATCCGAGCGCGGGCACGCTGCTCTATCGCGGCGCTTCGCTCGCCGAACGCGCCGATCTTGCCGCGTATCGCGCCCACGAGGTCGGCTTCATTTTCCAAGCCTTCCATCTGCTCCCGACCTTCACCGCGCTCGAGAACGTGCAGATCCCGATGTTTGAAACGCAGCGCTCCGTCGCCGAGCGAAACGAGCGCGCGCGCGAGCTGCTCAAGCTCGTCGGACTCGAATCGCGGCAGCATCATTTTCCCGCCAAGCTCTCCGGCGGCGAGCGCCAGCGCGTGGCCATCGCGCGCAGTCTCGCCAATGGCGCAGGAGTCCTGCTCGCCGACGAACCGACGGGCAACCTCGACAGCGAAAACGCGGCGCTCGTCCTCGCCCTCATCGTCCGTCTGCGCCGCGAGCAAAACTTCACGCTCGTCCTCGTGACGCACGACATCGGCATCGCCGCGCAGGCTTCGCGCGTCATCGAAATGAAGGACGGGCGCATTGTCTCCGACCGCCAGAACGGGCACGCCCAGCCGAACCAGCCATGACCTTTCTCACCATCGTAACGCATGGGCTGAAGCGCCGGCCGGTGCGCACCGGACTGACGCTCCTCGGCATCTCCATCGGCATCGCCGCGGTGGTCGCGCTCGTCGGGATTTCGCGCGGGTTCGAGAGCAGTTGGGAGTCGGGTATGAAGTCGCGCGGCACCGACATTGTGGTCAGCAACATGGGCAGCGCGCTCACGCCGAAACCGTTCCCCGCCGCGGTGCGCGATCGCATCACGCCGCTGCCGCACGTCGCCGAAACCTGCACGCTGCTCGTCGAGCTGATGAGCATCGAGACCGCGGAAATGATGATCGTCTCCGCGCGCGAATGGGGCGGGTTCAGTTGGAAAAATCTCAAGGTGACCGAGGGGCGCCTGCCGCGCGACGGCGCCGAGCCCGCCGTGGTTTTGGGCAGGACCGCGGCGGAAGTGCTGAAGAAAAAGGTCGGCGACACGCTGCAACTCGAAACCGAGGAACTGGCCGTCGTCGGCATCGTGGACGGCGGCGCGGTCGTCGAGAATGGCTCCGTGATTCTGTCCCTGCCGCTCATGCAGAAAATCACGGGGAACGAGGGGAAGATTAACATCATCGACCTGCGCGCCACGCCCGGCACGTCGAAGGAAGAGATGACGCAGCTTTCCACCCAGATCACCCGCCTCATCCCAGAAGCGCGCGCTGTGATCGCAAGCGACCACATCCGCAACAGCCAGGCCTACAAAATGATTCGCGCGATGAGCTGGGGCACATCGCTGCTCGCCGTGCTCGTCGGCGTGCTCGGCGTGATGAACACGATGCTCATGACCGTTTTCGAACGCACCCAGGAGATCTGCATCCTGCTCGCCGTCGGCTGGAAACGCCGACGCATCTTCCGCATGATCCTCCTCGAATCCGCGCTGCTCGGCTTCCTCGGCGGCATCGGCGGCGTGCTCATCGGCGTGGTCGGCGTGAAGGTGCTCGAAACCACTCCCGCGCTCCGCGGCCTGCTGGAGGCTGACTTAAGCCCGACGCTCCTCGCCACGGCTGTGGCCATCGCCGTCGTGGTCGGCATCGTCAGCGGTGTCTATCCCGCGTGGCGCAGCTCGCGCCTCTCGCCGAGCCACGCGTTGCAAGGCTGACATCCCGAGGCACCCTCCCGCGCGATTTCTTTTCAAATGAAACTTTTCCACTCCCCGACCATCAGAGCCCTCGCCGCAATCTTCGCGCTCGCACTTTTCACTCCCAGCGCCCACTCCGCCGACGCACCCGCCGCGCTGTCCGCAAAGGATCTCGCCGCCCGCCTGAGTGCGGGGATGGAGG
>JAYTML010000024.1:0-5665 GCA_043728655.1 Chthoniobacter sp.
GCCGACGTGGAGCGCGCGCTTTTGGGCGAGATCGAAAAATTCGCGGACCAGCCGGTGACCGATGCGGAGCTGGCGAAGGCAAAGAACCGGCTGCTGACCGCTCGGCTGCACGAGCGGGAGACGTGCGAGGGGAAGGCGAGCGCGCTGGCGAACGCGGTGATTGTGCTGGGCGATCCGCGGCGCGCGGACATGGATCTCACGCGGTTGCAGAGCGTCACGGCGGCCGACATCCAGTGGGCGGTGCGCGCGATCTTCACGGAGAAGAACCGGCTGGTGCTCGAGTATCTGCCGGAAGCGATGAGAGGGGCGAAGAAGTAGATGCGCGCGCGCTCCATTTTCTCCCTCGCGCTTGCGCTCGCCATGCCCGCGCTTGCCGCGGATGACGGTGTCACGGTGCCGCCACCGCCGGGCGAGGCGCGTGCGATCCGGCTGCCCGAGCCGGCGGAGAAGACGCTGGCGAATGGACTGCGGGTCATTGTCGTCGAGCGGAAGGGGCTGCCGATCCTTTCGGCGCAGCTCGTGATCCGGAGCGGCGGCGAGGTCGATCCGGCGGGCGGCGCGGGGGCGATGGAGATGACGGCGGCGCTGCTGATGCGGGGCGCGGGGAAGCGCAGCGCGCCGCAGCTCGCACAGGCGATCGAGGCGCTGGGCGCGACGATCGAGACCGGTGCTGGCTGGGACGCGACCTCGGCGAAGCTGACGATCATGTCCGCGCAGGCGGCGGCGGGGCTGGAGATTCTGAGCGACGTGGTGCGGCGGCCGGCGTTTGCAGCGGCGGAGATCGAGCGGCTGCGCGCGGAGACGCTCGACGAGCTGAGGGTGCGACTGGAGGAGCCGGGCACCGTGGCAAAGGCCGCGGCTGCGCGCGTGATTTTCGGCACCGGACCGTATGCGCACATGCTCGGCGGGACGCCGAAAAGCGTGGCGCGCTTGAGCCGCGCCCAGCTCACCAAACTGCACGCCTCGTGGTTCCGGCCGGACAATGCGGTCTTCGTCATCGTGGGCCATGCGAGCGCGGCGCAGGGTTTCGCCTGGGCTGAGCAGTTTTTCGGCGACTGGAAAAAGCCGGAGTCCCCGCTGCCGGCGCTGCCGGAGATGCAGGCGCCCGCGAAGCCGCGCGTGGTCATCATCGACATGCCGAATGCGGGGCAGGCGGCGGTCGTCGTCGGGAAGTCGGCAATCGCGCGGAAGGCGGCGGACTATTACCCCGGCGTCGTCGCGAGCGCGGTGCTGGGCGGCGGCTACAGCGCGCGGCTGAACGCGGAGATCCGCGTGAAGCGCGGGCTGACGTATGGCGCCTCCAGCGATCTCGGCGCGCGGCGGCTGGCCGGCGCCTTCACTGCCGTGGCGCAGACAAAGAACTCCGCCGGCCCGGAGGTCGCGAGCCTGATGCGCGCGGAGCTGGACCGGCTCGGCGCGGAGCCCGTACCCGCGGATGAGCTGACGCCGCGGACCAGCACGCTGACCGGCGAGTACGGCCGCTCGCTGGAGACGAATGACGGCCTCGCCGCGCGGCTCGCGGGCTGGGCCGCGCAGGATGTGCCCCTCGCCACGCTCAACGCCTACGTCACCGATGTCCTCGCCGTGCGGCCGGACGCGGTGCAGAAATTCGCGCGCGAGCATCTGCGCAGCGCAGAGACGAGTGTGGTCATCGCCGGACATGCGGAAAGCATGCGCGCGAGCCTCGGCGATGCTTTCAAGGATGCGGAGATCATTCCGCAAAAGGCGCTCGACCTCGACTCGCCCGGCCTCGGCGGGCCGGCGAAGGGCGGAAAAAACCGCCCGCCAGCTCCTCCTCGATAAACCTGCGCAGGAGTGTTTTTTTTTGACGCTAGGAGGGGTATGCGCCAGATAGCACGGCGATTATCAGCTGAGCCGCGTCCGCGATCGTCAATGCGCGTCCGTTTCACTCAGCCGCAGGCGCTCCCAGACCCGTATCCGCCCCGCCCTTTTCCACCATGCCCATCCCGATGACGACCACCCGCCGGCGCCGACGCTTGATCCTCGCCCAGTCCGTCGGCGCCCTGCTCGCCATTACGGCGATCTCGCCGCTCGCGCAGGCAGGCCAGATCTGGGATGGCGGCGGGGGAAACGGGCTGTGGAGCAACAGCGTGAACTGGAACCTGAATACCGCTCCGGCATTTGGGACGCCGATCGAGTTTGCCGGCCTGCTCCAGCTCCTCTCAAGCAATGACGCCACCGCGAGCGTCGCGGGCATCACGTTCAACGCCGGCGCAGGGACATTCACGCTGAGCGGCATGGGGGTGACGATGACCGGCGGGCTTCTAAACAACTCGGCGAGCACGCAGACCGTCTCCTTTGCCTCGATCACGCTGGGCGGCGCGCAGACATTCGACGCAAGCGCGGGCGACCTGACGGTGACTCCCAATGTGGCTCTGGGCGCAAACACGCTGACAATCGACGGCGCGAACCGGACCACGCTGAACGGCGTGCTCAGCGGCACCGGCGGACTGATCAAGAACGGCACCGGCATCCTCGGACTCACCGGGATGAATATCTATAGTGGCACGACGCTGATTAACGCGGGCGTCCTCCAGTCCATCACGCCGGGATCCCTCAGCCCAAACTCGGATTTCACCGTGACGGGCACGGGCATCCTCGACCTGGTGAGCAGCGACAGCACCATCCAGGCGCTGAATGACGGCGGCATGACCACGGGCCGGGTATCGAACAGCGCCGCGACTTCCGCCACGCTGACGCTCGGGAATAACGGAGCCAGCGGAAGCTTCGGCGGAACGATCGAGGCATTCGGCACGGGCCCCCTCGGCATCACCAAGATCGGCGCGGGAACGCAGACATTGTCCGGCGACAATACCTACACCGGTCCCACGACGGTGAATGGCGGCACGCTCAAAGCCGGCGCCCCCACGATCGCAAACATCAGGGGCGCATTCGGCGTGAACTCCACCGTCACCATGGCCAACGTGGCCGGCGCGACTCTGGACATCACCGGTTTCGACACGCAGATCGGCTCCATCACCGGCGGCGGCCTGCTCGGCGGCAATGTCGCGCTCGGCGCCGCCAAGCTCACGCTCGGAGCGGACAATACGAGCCCGGTGGCCTATGCGGGCTCCATCTCCAGCACGGGGATGCCAGCCATCAGCGTGGTCAAAATCGGCACCGGCACGCAGACCCTTTCCGGCAGCAGCACGTACACCGGCGCCACGGTGCTGGAAAGGGGCGGACTCTTTGCCAACAGCAACACGGCGCTCGGCGCCGGCACGCTGCGGATCACCTCCGCAGGCGGGGCGACGACTCTCGGCAGCGATGTCGTCAACACGGCGCTCGCGAATCCGATCTCGGTGGAGTCGAATTTTTCCCTCGTCGCTCCCGCCACGGGAAATCATAACTTTTTCCTCAACGGCGCGATGGATCTCAATGGCGCGACGCGCGTGATCACCGGCCGGACGCATCAGGGGCAGTTCCACTTCGGCGGAGTCATCAGCGATGGCGGTCTCACGCTCGCCACGGCGGGCCTGGCCGCCGGCACGCCAGGGAATGACCCCTACGTGGCCTTCATCTTCGACAGCGCGGCGACGCACACCTACACGGGGCTGACGACGGTGGGGACCGGAGCGTACCTGGTCTTCCAGTCCGCCGGCGAAAAACTGATCGGCGACGTGCTCATCGAGGGAAACGGCGTCGTCGATTACCTCGGCTTCTCGAACCAGATTTCCAACACCTCGAAAGTCACCGTTAACAGCAGCGGCAGCTCCATCATCGGCGCCACGGTGTTCCAGGGCCTCGAGCTTTTTAATAACAGCGACACCATCGGCTCGCTCTTTGGCACCGGCACCGTGGGCCTCGGCGACGGCTCGCTCACGGTCGGCGCGGGAAATTTCACCGGCGTCATCACCGACGGCGAGCGCGGCACTTTGCCCATCGGCGGGAGTTTTACCAAGAACACCGGCGGCACGCTCAAACTCGCCGGAGCGAATGTCTACACCGGCACCACGACGGTGACGGGCGGCACGCTCAATGTCACCGGCAGCCTCACGAGCACGACCATCAACGTCACCGGCGGCACCTTCATCGCGGGGAAAGCGACGACGCTCGCCCCTGCCGCGGCGGTCACCGTCGCGACCGGCGCAGGCTTTGAGTATCACGCTGTCGCCAATGCGCCGCTGACCATCGGCACGCTGACTTTGAACGCCGGCCTCGGCACGACCATCGGCGGCTCCATCGGCTCCACGCTCACCGGCGCGGAGATCATCGTCACCGGCGATGTCATCCCTACGGCCGGAGCGATCAGGGTAAACGTCTTCGGCGTGCCCGGCATCGCCACCGGGACACCGGGCACGTACACCCTGCTGACCGCCGGCGCCGGCAGCACGCTGAATGTGGGCACGACCTACACGATCGGTGATGTCTTCAATGCCACCAATTTCACGGTCAGCGCCGTCGGAGCCACGGCCACGACCATCACCGCCACGATCGTTGCGGCGGTGCCGCTGACCGAAGCCTACTGGCTGGGCCAGTCGATCTCCATGCCGGGCGTCTGGTCCGCCTCGAACTGGGCCTCCGACAGCATGGGCACCGCCACCTCGCTCGTCCCCAGCGCCGGCACGGCTGTCTTTTTCTCCGCAGGCGCCCCGGCGATGCCCGCCGATCCCGGCAGCATGACCCTCGGCACCGACATGTCCATCGGCAGCCTCACGGTGAATGCGCCCGGAGCGCCCGAGACCCGGGCGATCACTCTCGAAAACACCGGCGGAAACACGCTCACCATCGCCACCGTCGGCGGCATCACCATCAATGCCGGCGCGGGCGCCGTGACGCTGAAACCCGCCATCATCCTCGGCGCCAGCCAGACGTGGACGAACAACTCCTCCAACCCCCTCACCGTCAGCGGCGCCGTGAGCAACGGCGCGAACACGCTCACCGTCGCGGGCACCGGCGACACTTCGCTCACCGGCATCCTCGGCGCCGGCGCCGGCGGACTGATGAAAACGGGCCCAGGCACCCTCACCCTCACGCGGAACAACACCTACGCCGGCGACACCCACCTCCTCGGCGGCGCGATCTTCGCCGACGTGGCGCCGGCTGCCACGACGAATACGTCATTCGGCACAGGCACACTCGTCATCGCGGGCGGCACGCGGCTCGGCAGCCACATTGCGAATCAGACCATCCAGAATGACATCTCGGTCATCGATCCGGGAACGCCCATCACCTTTGATGCCACCACCGGCCTCAACCTCACCGGCGACATCAATCTCAACGGCGGCGTCCACACCTTCACCGGCGGCGCGGCGCTCTCCGAGATCCGCCTCCGCGGCGCGATCAGCAACGGCGGCGTAACGCTCAACAGCCCCGTGAACTACACGGCCTTCATCTACGGCACCGGCAGCGGCGCCGACGCGCCGAACACTTACACCGGCCTGACCACCGTCAACGACAACGTCTATCTCGTGCTGAACAAGGGCGGCCTCAACGGCGCGATCCGCGGCAACGTCATCCAGAACGGCACAGGCTCTCTCGATTACTTCCAGTCCGACCAGATCTCCGACACCGCCTCCGTGACGATCAATGGCCCCGGCAACTTCCTCGGGCCCGACCTCTACGCCGGCCTGCAGCTCAACGACAACACCGAGACCATCGGCGCGCTCTTTGGCGCCAGCACAGGCATCGTCCAGCTTGGCTC
>JAYTML010000025.1:0-5192 GCA_043728655.1 Chthoniobacter sp.
GCAACGCATTTCAAACTCATGCCGGCCAAGGGCATCTTTGCCCTCGGCGTCGGCCATGTGCGACGGAAGACAATCGAGCCGGGCGACAAATCCGACGAACTCGCGAAGATGATCAAGGTCGGCGTCGTGCAACTCACCGACCTCGAGTGGGAAATCCTCCTCGCCCTCAAGCGCGAGCTGACGCTCGACGAAATCCGCCCCGGCCTCTGGACCGCGCGCGCCGCTGAGGCCGGCGTCGATCTGGAGACATTTTGCCGCGTGGCCGAGGACCTTAACTCGCGCCAGGTCATCGGCCGCTTCTCCACCTTCCTCGAGCATGTGAAGCCCTCGCAGACCGGCGTCCGCGTGACGCGATTCAACGCGCTCTTTCACTGGCGTGTCCCCGCGGGCCGCGAGATCGAAGCCGGCGGCGAAGTGGGCCGCCACCCCATCCTCACCCACTGCTACTGGCGCGAAGGAGGCCCGGAGTTCAACCACGTCAACATCATGGCGGTCTGCCACGGCACGGAGAAGGACCGCGTCTTCGCACACAAGGCGGCCATCGACGCGCACCTGGAATCGATCGGGATGCCTATCAGCTACACGAACGTCTTCTGGGGCGGCCGCAGCGAGATCAAGCCGAGCGAGATCTCCCCGAAGTTGCATCGCGAGTGGATCGAGAAAATGAGCGCGCCGGAGGCAGTCGGGGCGGTGTAATTGGGAAACAACTCCCACCAATGCCTCGGCGGAAGACGATCCGGATAGTTGCAATCGTCCTCTGCCTTCTAGGCGGCGCTGTCGGAGTCGTCGGGGTGCCGGTGTATCAGCGCATCCGGGCGTTCTCCGTGGAGGACTCGATTCACGGCACGTTCTTTCCTGTGACCGCCGCGCTTTACCGGTATCAGGACGAGCACGGCAGTCCGGCAGACTCGCTGTCTGCGCTGGTGCCCGAGTATCTGAATGCGATCCCGTCCTCCATTCTGGCTGACCCGCCGCACTACAAAGTATCGCCCGACACGAAATCCTGGGAGCTTCTCATTTACAGCCGGGCTCTGGCTCAGCCGCGGAACTATATCTGCCGCTCCACCCAGGTTTTCACTCCAGAGGAAAGGCGGCGGCTCCTCATTCAGTATCACTCGGTCTGGGCGGTTTTTGCTTCCGCCGACTGACGCCGAGGCCGCCTACTTCCCGACGCAGTACACCGCCTGCGTGGTGCGGATGAAAAGCTGGCCTTCGCTCACGGCGATGGTCGCGCGGGTGCCTTCGGCATCGCCCATCGGGATGGTCGCGAGCACCTTGAATTCATCGCCCGCCGAGCAGACGAAGACGGTGCCCTTTTCGTCGATGATGTACACCTTTCCATCCGCCACGGTCGGCGAACTGCGGATTACCATCTTCGTGTCGAGCTTGCCTTCCCACTTCTTCTCACCGGTCTTCGGGTCGAGGCGGATGAGCGTCTTGGAGTCTCCGTTGAGGTTGAAAAGTTTCCCGTCATAGACGGCGGGCGTGCAGACATCGGGCGAGCTGCGGTCTTCGAGCTTCCAGGCGAGTCCGCTGGTCGTTACGTCGCCTTTTCCATCAGTGCGAAAGGCGAGGAGCGGCTCCTTTTTCGGCCCGGCGGCGATGGCGAGGCCGCCCGCGCTGACGGCGCTCGGCACGATGCGCATCCATTCGCCGTCCTTCGGATTCAGCCCGTAGCCGCGCCACAGCTCCGCGCCCGTGGCGGGGTCGTGGCCGGTGACGCAATTCCCGCCGACGACCAGGAGCTGCGCCTTTCCATCCGCGCCGCGATGCACCGCCGGGGTGGCGTAGCTTTCCATGGACTCCATGCGCGCCTCGGTCGGGCGGACGTGTTTCCACAGCGTCTTGCCGGTCGCGGGATCGAGCGCGAGCAGGTAGCTCTCGCGCGCGGGATCGCCGCCGGCCATGCCGGGGTAGTCGGCCGGCGCGGGCGTGCGCTGGAGGACCTGGACGTAAAGGCGTCCGTCGAAAAGCAGCGGGCTGGAGCCGTAGGTCCACATGATCGCGAAGCGCCCGTACTCCGCGCCGAGGTTGCGCTGCCATTTGATATTGCCGTCGAAATCGAGCGCCGCGAGGTCGCCGGTACCGTAGAGGGCGAAGACCGTCTTGCCGTCGGTCACGGGCGAGGGCGAGGCCATGTTGCCTTTGCCTTTGTTGATGTCGCCGGTGGAGAGCTGCTTCTGCCAGCGCACCTTGCCGTCTTTGCGATCGAGACATAAAAGCAGCAGGTTTTTCTGCGCATCCGGGCTGGTGACGAAAATGTGGTCGCCCCATACCGCGGGCGTCGCGCCGCCCGGGCCGGGAAGCGGCGCGGCCCATTTCACGGTCTCCTTCGTCCACGTCTCTGGCAGGTTTTTTTCCGGCGAGGAGCCATTGAAAGCCGGGCCGCGCCACTGCGGCCAGTTCTCCGCCTGGGCGGCGAGGGTGAGAGAGAGCGTGGCGAAGGTGAAAAGGGGGAGGCGCATGGTGTTCGGTGGGTTCGGCCTTATGACCTGCCAGAGCGCGGTTCCGTTGGCAATTTCCGCGGGCGGTTTTTTCCGGGCGGACTCGGCGCTTGCCGCTCCGCGCCTGCGCCGTTAGGCATCGCGCGATGCAAAAGCTCCCGCTCGGTCAAAGCAAACTCTCCTCCAGCCGGCTCGCGTATGGCTGCTGGCGCCTCGCCCCCGCCGGCGATGTGAAAACGAATCTCGAAGTCGCGCGCGCGGCCGTGCTGGCGGCGGTGGAGGCGGGATTCACCCTTTTCGACCACGCGGACATCTACTGCAACACGCGGGCCGAAAGCGCCTTTGGCGAGGTGCTGCGCGAGAACCCGAAGCTGCGCAAAAAGCTGCTCGTCGCCACCAAGTGCGGCATCCGGTTCGCCGAAGAGCCGCAGGGTGCGCCGCAGCGCTACGACTTCTCCGCCGAGCACATCATCCGCTCGTGCGAGCAGTCGCTCCGGCGGCTGCATGTCGAGGAGATCGACGTCTACCAGCTCCACCGGCCTGACTGGCTGATGGACGCCGACGAGGTGGCGATCGCCTTCACCAGCCTCCACAAGTCGGGCAAGGTGCAGGAGTTTGGCGTCAGCAATTTCTCCACCTCACAGGTGCTCATGATCCAGCGCGCGCTCCAGCAGAAGCTGGAGCAGCCGCTGGTCGCGAACCAGGTGGAGATCAGCCTCGCGAATCTCACGGCCTTTACCGACGGCACGCTCGACCAGTGCCAGACGCTCAATCTCACGCCGCTCGCCTGGAGCCCGCTCGCCGGCGGCCTGCTGGGCGACGGGGGAAAGGATTTGCTCCCCTCGCAGCGTGGCTACCGCGTGGAGGGAGTCGTCGCCGCGCTCGATGCGATGGCCGCCGAGCGCAACGTGACCCGCACCGCCCTCGCGCTCGCCTGGCTGCTGAAGCACCCCGCGAAAATCATCCCCATCATCGGCACCACAAACCCCGACCGCATCCGCGCCGCCGCCGCCGCGGCTGAGATCGAGCTTTCCCGCGAAGACTGGTACCGCCTGCTGCTCGCAGCCCGCGGCGAGCCGCTGCCGTAGGCGCGACCGGCGGACGCTGGCGGGCTGCGGCCCTCAGTTTCCGATGATGCGCAGGCGGATGAAGCGCTGCGGCGCGGCCCCGCCACTGCTCGGCACGGTGTCGCGGAAAGTCACCGTCTCGGTGCCGTCACCGTTGTTCACGGGCGAGCCGATGGCGACGCCGGCGCCGGGCGACCACGCACTCAGGGATGCGCCGGTATCGACGAGGAAGCTGACTTTGTCCGCCGCGAGTGAGCGGCGGAACTGAAGCGTGAGGAACGGGCCGGCCGCACCGTCCATCGCGAGGCCGGTCGTGACGGGGTCGGAGGCGTCGCGAGCGAGCGGGTCGGTGCCGTGGGCAAATTCGCGAAGGTTTGTGATGCCGTCGAAATCGGGATCGGCGTTCGCACCGGTGACGAGCGGATCGCCAAACTGGGCGCCGGTGAACCAGAGATTCTGCCAGCTGCTGAATTCCTGCATGGCGGGGATGCCGGCGCTGCCGCCGGCAGCGGGCGATGCGCGCCAGTTTGCAGGGTCGTCGGCGTAGGCCCGCCAGTTTTTCCTCTCCAGCGAGGAGCCCGTGCCTGCGGGACTGACCGGCCACGGCGCGCTTGGGGTGTAATACCGCGATGTAGGGGATCACGGTCTGATTGGACTCGTTCAGATAAGGCGTGCCGGGCATCTGGAGGGTGATGCGCTCGCCGACGTTGTCGAGGGCGCCGGGATACGGGCCGAATACCCGGATCGCTGTCGGCGTGCCGTATTTCGTCCGCCACGCGGTCTCGGTGAGCGGGGTGACGAGGATGAGCTGGCCGGGCTGGAGTGTGACGCCGCCGGGCAGCGTGTAGCCGACGCCCGCGACGCGCCAGCCGTTGCCATTGGCGGGGTCGAAGAGCTGGACGGGCGAGGAGGAAACATTGCGCAGCTCGACGAATTCATCGCCACCCAGGACGGGCTGGTACATCAGCTCCGAGAGCACCACGGGGCCGATGAGCGGGCCGGCATTGGGCGCGCCAAAGGTCTGCGATTTTTGCGCGGGAAAGCTCTCGACGCCGACGCTGCTGATGTGGCGCCCGAAGGAGACGCCCGACGGCGACGCGCCGAAGGAGAATCCGTGGGCGTAGCCGGTGAGATTGCCGCCGGCGTCGGCTGCGGAGAGGCGGACTTCCTCGCCATTGCTGTCAAAGGCGAAGGACGTGTTTCCGGCGAGGGGCGGCACGGCGTTGAACTGCGTTTCCGTGAAGACAAGGTAGCCGCCGGACGGGAGGAGCGTGCCGTCGGGGATGCGGTATTTTTTCGGCAGAGCCGTGTTATCCGAGAGGAACCAGCCGCCGATGTCCGCGGTCTGCACGGTGGGGTTGAAAAGCTCGACCTTGTCCTTCACGCCGACGGGCGAGTTGGCGAGCACCTCATTGACCAGGATGGCGGGCGTGGTGGGCGTGGGATCGTCCGCGCGCGGTGAGCCGCCGATGGCCGAGCTGGCGCGCCAGTTCGCCGGGTCGCTCGGAGCGGGGTTGGAATTTGGCGAGACCGGCACGAGCGAGTTGCCGTAGCCGTCGGGGAGCATGGGCCAGGGCGGATTGTCCGAGTAGGTGACGGTGGCGACCTGTGTTCCGACGAGGTCGCTGAGGGTGACCGTCTCGCCGCCGTTGTCGAGCACGCCGGAGTAGGTGCCGACGTA
>JAYTML010000026.1:0-13078 GCA_043728655.1 Chthoniobacter sp.
GAACTCACCCGTGCCGCCGGCGCACAAAGCAACGTCCTCCAATCATGCGCAGCCTAGGCATTCATCCGACCGGCGTCACCCTGCGCCCGAACAATGCCCGGGTGCTGATCCGTCCCTTTATTCCCGGCGACACGGCGCGTGTCGTGAATGTCATCGGGCGCGCGCTGGCGCTGAGCGAAGCCGAGGTCGAGGAGCAGCTCGTCGCCGTCACGGAAGATTTTGGCAGCCGGCATTTGAATCTGCGGACGTTCTGGCGCCGCCATTTTGAGCGGGTGAAAGCGCATGTCTTCAGCGGCCGGCCGCTATCCGAGGCCCGCCAGCTCTACATCGGTGCGCTCTTCTCCGGCGAATATGCACTCGAAGCCGCCGCGCTTTTCAATCCCTCAATCGTCCAGCACCCGGATCAATCCGACCTGGCTGCGGACGAGCTGCGTTTCATCCTCAGCCTCCGCGCCACCGGCGAAGGCCACATCTCGTCGATCGAGTTTCGCGCCGGAATCATCCACGCGGATTACACGATCACGATGGAGGAGCCGTCGCGCTTCGTCACCGCGCCGAAGCTGAATCCGAACCCGACCTACCTAAAGAAAGTCTTCCTCCACAAGCTGATGGAGATGGGTTTCGAGAATGAGTGGTCCGACTCGGTCATGACGTCGCTCGGTGTGGAGTTTACGTTCAGCGAATTGGAAGCCGCCGTGCGCCGCGCTGCAAACGGCTCCGGCCCGCTGCCGCGCGAAGTCCAGCGCACCGCGGAGTGCGTGCGCTGGCTGGCGGAGTCGAACTACGAGGTCCACTTCGACCCGGCCGTCGCAGTCTCCGAGCGCATCATCTTTCCCGTCTCGTCGAATGAGAGCAATGGCATGGAGGACGCCCGCTTTGTCCGCTTCACCGAGGACGACGGACGCATCCTCTACTACGCGACATACACCGCCTACAATGGCCGCGCGATCCTGCCGCAACTGCTCGAAACCGCCGACTTCCTGAACTTCCGGGCGCGCACGCTCAATGGCCGCGCTGTGCAGAACAAAGGCATGGCCATCTTCCCGCGCCGCATCGATGGGCGCTACGCCATGATCTCACGCCAGGACGACGAGAACCTCTTCCTCATGTTCTCGGACAACCCGCATTTCTGGAGCGATCCGCAGCTTCTGCGCCGTCCCTCCCACGCATGGGAAGCCGTGAAGATCGGAAACTGCGGCTCTCCTGTCGAAACCGAGGCGGGCTGGCTGGTCATCACCCACGGCGTGGGCCCGATGCGCAAATACTGCATCGGCGCGCTGCTCCTCGATCTGCACGATCCCTCCAAAGTGCTCGCGGAACTCCGCGAGCCGCTGCTGTCGGCGGTCGGCAGCGAAAGGGAGGGCTACGTCCCCAATGTCGTCTATACGTGCGGCTCACTGCTGCACCGCGACCGCCTGATTCTGCCCTATGCGCTCAGCGACACGGCGTCCACGATCGTTACGATCGGCCTCAGCGAATTGCTCGCTGCCCTCACACCCTGCGGCGAGGCGACGTGAACAACTTCGGCCACTCCCGTCTCGTTTGACCCGCGTGCGAGGCTCCGGATCCCACGACCTCGATTCATCAAGCGCTCCGACTGCCTGATGTGGAGCAGGCGCTCGGATGTCTTCCGGCTTCCTTCTATCCGATCGCGGCCTGCGCCGGGACGGAGGCGATGAAATTGCGCAGGATGCCGAGGCCGACGGCCTGGCTTTTCTCCGGGTGAAACTGCACGCCGGCGGCGCGGCCCCGCGCGGCGCTGGCGGCGAAGGTTTCGCCATAGGTGGAGCGGGAGGTGATGACTGAGGAGTCGGTGGGCTCGGGGAAAAAGGAGTGGACGAAATAGACGTGCGGCTGCGCGGGCAGGCCGCGCCAGAGCGGGTAGGCGGGGTCGGCGAGGTCGAGCTGGTTCCAGCCGATCTGTGGCACCTTGAGGCCGGGCGTGGTGAAGCGCTTCACCTTTCCTGGAAAGAATCCGAAGCCGCGCACGCCGGGCGATTCCTCGCTTTCGTCAAAGAGCATCTGGTAGCCGACGCAGATGCCGAGAAAGGGTTTGTCCGCGGCGAGCCACGCGGCGAGCGGCTCCCACAGGCCGCGCGTCTGCAGCCCTCGCACGCAGTCGCCAAACGCGCCGACGCCCGGCAGAACGATGCCCTCCGCCGCGGTGAGCCGCGCGGGATCGCTGACGAGTTCCACGTCGGCGCCCTCGCGCTGGAGCGCATTGGTGACGCTGCGGATATTGCCGCTGCCGTAGTCGATCAGCGCGAGCACAGGCTACAGGCTGCCCTTGGTGCTCGGCACTCCCTGTACCCGCGGATCAAGCTGGCATGCGGCATCGACGGCTTTGGCGAGCCCCTTGAAGACGGCCTCGGCCATGTGATGTGCGTCGCGGCCGTAGAGGATTTCGACGTGGAGATTGATCCCGGCGTGGACGGAGAAGGCGCGGAGGAATTCCTCGATGAGCGTGAAGGAAAACGCCGTGCCGATGGTCGCGACGCCGGCGGGCGCGCGGTACTCGAGGAAGGGGCGTCCGCTGAAATCGACGACGACCCGCACAAGCGTTTCGTCCATCGGCAGGTAGGCGTGGCCGTAGCGGCGGATGCCACGCTTTTCGCCGAGCGCCTTGGTGAAAGCCTGGCCGAGCGCGATGCCGGTGTCCTCGACGGTGTGATGCAGATCGACCTCGATGTCGCCGTCGGCCTGTACCGTGAGGTCGCAAAGGCTGTGGCGCGCGAAGAGCGTGAGCATGTGGTCGAAGAATGGGATCTTCGTCGCGATAGTGCTCTCGCCGCGCCCGTCGATGAGGAGATCGAGGGCGATCTTCGTCTCGCTGGTGCGGCGGTCGATGCGGGCTTGGCGGGTCATGGGCGGATCTATTCGAGGGTGTCGTTCGCCCGGTGCCGGAGTTTGTTGAAAACATTCACGCCCGCGAGAAGGACGGCGAGGATGATGACGATGGTGATGGCGCCGCCGAGGGTCATAAAGAAGGGCTTGGGCGCTTCCTCGGCTGGGGTGGCCTCGGAGGATTCGGTTTGTGCGGGCGCATCGGGTTTGGCGGCAGTCGCCGTGCCGGGTGCGGGAGTTGCGGTCCCCGGCGGTGCGGATTTGCCCGGGGCAGGGGTCGCGCCTGCTGTCTTCGAGGGTGGCGTGGCCATGCCGGGCTTTCCGGTGCCGGTCGTCCCTGGCGCGGCGATGCCGGGATCCTCGGGTGGCGGCGGGTTTTTCGCTTCGGTGAGCTGCGCCTGGACCCGCAGGCCCAGTTCATTGGCCGGCCACAGCTTCACCACTTCCTTCAGCGTCTCGGTGGCGGCGGTGAGATCTTTCTCCGCGACTTCGGTGGCGGCCTTTTCGGCCAGGCGGATCGACTCGCGCATGGGGCCTATGGGCATCTTCTCAAGCCGCGCCGCCTCCGGCGTGATCTTGGCGAGGATGGCGGCGAGGCACTTCTCGCTCGTGGTGACGAATGGCGGCCACGTATTTGCGGCGGTCGCGGCGGCGAGTGCGGCGTCCGCCTTTGCCTCGTCGCGCTGGTGGGCAGCCATCATTTCCGCACGATCGGCGGGGCCGGCGTCGGCAAAGCCCTTCTGGCGCTCCGCAGCGCTGATCTTGGTGTAAGCGATCGCGCTCTCAGTGGCGGGCTTGAGCGCAGTGAGGATCTGGTGCGCGAGCTGGATGGCGTCAGGCATGACCTTCGTGCCGGCGTAATTCTTTTCGAGCAAGGCGAAGGCATTGAGTGCGCCAATCGCGTCGCCCGCGGCATTCGCGGTTTTCATGGCGTTGAAAGCCTGGATGCCGCCGATGTGGGCGCGCTGCTTCTGCGCCTCCTGCTTGCTCAGCCAGGCGCCATCGAGCTTCACTTCGCCTTCGTCCACGCGCTTTTTCTCCGCCTCGAATGCGGCGACGGTGCGCTGGACGTCTGCGGCGTGGAGGCTCTCGGGATACTGCTTTGCAAAGCCCTGCAATGCCCTGAGCACGCCTTCATACTGGGCGGGGTGGAGCGAGCTCTTTCCCGGCTGCAGATTCATGACGGCGCGGTAGGCGGCCTCGTCGGGGGCGATGCGGTCGATCTTCACCACTTCGGATTTTTTCACGACGCGCTGGTCGGTGATGCCTGCGGAAACCTGGATTTCGAGGGTCAGTTCGGTGGCGGTTTCGCGGGAGATCTTGCCTTCGACGCGCTCGCCGCTGCTGAGTGTGACTGTGTCTGCGAGAGCACCGGCGGCGAGGCCGGCGAGACTGACGATGACAAGCGGAAGACGGAGGAGTTTCGACATTTGCCCGCACTAAAGCAGAGGGTGAAAGGATCGTGAAGGAATTATCCCGCTGCGGCAGGAATCCGTGAACCGCCGCGATCCAGCGAGGAAGGGGGCCTCCGCCCTGCTCAGGGCGTGCCCATCTCGCGGAGGCGGACCCCGCTGCTGGCGGCCGCGCGGCGGTAGTCGGCGATGACTTTCGGACGGAGCTTTGTCTCGGCGAGTGCGCGGTAGCCTTCCACTCCGTCCACTACGGCATTGGCCACGCGTTCGCGCCATGAGCCGGAACTGATGAGCGTGCTTTCCGCGGCATTGCTGACAAAGCCGCACTCGACGAGGACCGCCGGACGCTCGCAAAGGCGGAGCACAGCGAAGCGGGCGTGTTTCAAGCCGCGATCGACCATCGGCACCTGGCCGAGGAGCGCGTGGAAGACGCTCCCGGCGAGCGCGCCGCTCGGGAGTTCAAAGGCATTGCCCGGCTCCTCGCGGAGGTCGCGGTCGCTGGGTTTGGAGTCATTCGTCGCGGGCGCGCCGCGCGGGGCGATGGAGTAGATCTCGAAGCCGCGGGCGTCGGCGTTTTGGTTCGAGGAGTTGAAGTGGATGCTGACGAAGATGGAATTCGCGATCCGGTTTGCGACTGCGGGCCGCTGCTCCAGCGGGATGAAGACATCGGTCGAGCGTGTCATCACGACCTTGTAGCCGGCCTTTTCCAAAAGGATGCGGGCGCGCAGGGCGACATCGAGGGCGAAGTCCTTTTCAAAACCGAAACGCGAAATCGCGCCGCGGTCGTGCCCGCCGTGGCCGGGATCCAGGACGACAGTCGTGACCGGTTGGAGGCCGGTGATGAGCTCCGGGCGGAGGCGTGGCTCGATGATTTTGCTCAGGTCGAGCCGCGAAACCAGCGCCTGGCCATCCTCGACGCGGACCGGGAAGGCGAGCCATTGCTTGACGCCGTTGATGTTCACCTCGCTGAGGCCGGGAGTGACTTCCATGTGCATGGCTCCGGCATCCAGGACGACGGTGCGCGCCGCGGCGACGAGGGTGGCGGCGAGTGTGATGCCAAATTCGCTCGCGCTCGCCGCGCCGAAGACGGGCACGACGGGGCGTGCGCCGGAGGGCAGGGCGGTCTCGATCCGGGGTGGCTTCGGAAGACCGTAAAATGCCGCGATGCTCTCAAGGGTGACGTAATCACGCCCCTCAAAACGGCGCACATCCCAACCTGCCGCGCCCGCCCTCGCGAGGAGGGTGCAGAAGCAGAATGTCCACAACAAGCGGTGGAGCTTCATAGATCGAATGTGCACACGACTTCAGAATGTGCAAACCGCGTGCCGCGGCCGGTCAGCGCGCGCAAAAGTGGCGGGCACCACCCATTATGAGCGGATCCCCGGCGGGGGAGATGGGGGCGTGATTCGCTGGCTACTTCGCCGGTGCCGGGCCCATAGGCCATTTGTCGGTGCGAAAGGGCGAGGCGGGCAGACCGGCGGCGTTGATGAGATTGCACTCGGGATTGTCCGCCCACCCGTAGCGGACAGCGGCTGGCGCCTTCACCTCGGGGCTGCTGATCATGACGTGGTCGCCCGCGACCTCGGCATCGGCCCAGACGAATTTGCCGTCCTCACCCGCGATGGCAAAGCCTTTGATCTTCCCGCCGTCAGCCGCCTTCATGCCGGTGCTGCTGCGGAATGTGAGCCGCACTTTTTCCCCCTCGATCTGCGCGCCGCCATACATCGGCCCGGAAAACTCGACGTCGCGGTAATAGACCGTGGCCTCGGCGCAGAGCGCGAGGCGTTTCCCGACGGTCTGCTTGTCCTTCGGGTGGATGTCCTTTGCGTCGCCCACGTCGATTGCCAGGGCCATGCCGGTGTGAGGGAGTTCGAGCGCCAGGGTCTGCGCTTCGCGGAGGCGCGCCCAGTTTGTGTCGGTCGGCTCATCGTAGCGCTGCATGTAGTTGGCGAGCTGGACAAAGAGGAACGGGAAATCCGGGAGCTGCCATGCCTGCCGCCAGCTTTGGATCATCGTCGGGAAGAGCTTGCGGTAGAGGGTCGCGTTGCCGGCGTTCGACTCGCCCTGATACCACGTCGCGCCGCGGATGGTGTAGGGGAGCAGTGGGGCGATCATGCCATTGTAAAGGCACGCCGGGCTGCCAAAGGCGTCCGCGCCTTTTGGCGCGCTGGGCTTCTTGGGCGGCGGGGTGCCGGCTTCCTTGGCCTTCTTCTCCTCCTCGCCCCATTTCTCCAGGGCCGCGTCATACTTGGCTTTTGCCGCCGGGTAGTCGCTCACGACTTTCTCCCACGCCGTGACGATGGGTTTGAAATCCGGATCGCCATTGAGCACCGGCCCCGGCGTCCAGAATTCCGCAGGCGTCCCGCCCCACGAGCTGTGAATCAGGCCGACGGGAACCTTGAGATTCTGGTGAAGCTGCCGGCCAAAGAAGTAGCCGACCGCGGTGAAGCCCGCGGCGGTCTGCGGCGAGCACACTTCCCACTTCCCCTTGCAGTCGTCCTGCGGCTCCTTCTGCGGCGACTTGGTGACGGTGAAATGGCGGATCAGCGGGAAATTCGCCCCGGCGATTTCCTCCGCGGAGTTCAGCGCGCCGCGCACGGTGAACTCCATGTTCGACTGGCCGGAGCAGACCCACACCTCGCCGACCGCCACGTTTTTGATCGTGAGCGTATTGGTGCCCGCGACGGTCAGGTCGCCCGTCGCGCCGGACGCGAGCCCGGCGAGTTTCACGCTCCACTTGCCTTTCGCGTCGGCGGTCGTCTCGGCGGCCTTGTCGCCAAATTTCACGCTCACCTTTTCGCCCGCATCGGCCCAGCCCCACACGTTTGCGGGGAGATCCTGCTGGAGCACCATGTTGTCGGAGATGAGCGCGGGGAGCTTCACCTCCGCGTGCGCGGCGGCGGCGAGAGCGGCGGTGAGGAGGAGGAAAAAGGCGGGGATTTTCATGGGAAGAGAGGCGGAGAGTGGCCGAGGAAACCTGTGCGGAGCGAGGGAAAATTTTCCGGCTCTGGGTGCCGGCTGTAGGAAAAAGCGGGTGATCTTCCCTTTTGTGAAACGTGTTCTCTTGAACACTTTCCTTGCCGCGCCTATTTTGCCACGCGATGCGCGCCAGCCCGAAGATTATCGAACTCCAGAAGCTCCTTGCGGAAAAGTATCCGCAACTGCCAAAGGCTGCGGCGAGTACCGTGTCCACAGGTGCGGAGCGGTGGGATGCCGCGCTCCGGGGCGGGCTGCGAAAGGGCGCGGTGACGGAGGTCATCTCCGCCCAGTCGGGCGCCGGGACCGCGCTGCTGCTCGGCGCGCTTTTCGCCGAAAGCGCCGCTGCCGGCCGCTGGGTCGCGCTGATCGATGCGCGCGATGCCTTCGACGCTGAGTGGCTCGGCGAGGGGCACGATTTTTCGCGCTTCCTCTGGGCGCGATGCCCGGACGCCGCGCTCGCGGTGAAAGCAGCCGATCTGCTGCTGCGCGACGGCAACATCGGCATGGTCGTGCTCGACCTGCGGCTGAACCCGCGCGCGCAGCTCCGCAAAATCCAGCCGCAGGTCTGGTACCGGCTCCAGCGGCTCGTCGAGGAAAGCGCGGCGGTGCTGCTCGTGGCCACGCCGTTCCGCACGGTCAGCAGCGCGAAGCTGCAACTCATCCTGCAAAGCCGCTGGACGCTCGATGCGCTGGAGATGCCGCAGTCGGCGCTGCTGCCCGCGGCGGAGTTTTCCGTCGAGGGGCTGTCGGCGGAGCACCGCGAACTCAAGGCCGGGTGAAATGTTCGCCGTCATCTTCATTCCCGATTTTGCCTTGCAGGCGCAGCTTCGCCACGAGCCGGAACTGCGCGACAGACCGCTCGCGCTGATCGAGGACGGCCCGCTTGTTTCCAAAGTCTCCGTGCTCCAGGCCAGCGCCGCAGCGCAGGCGGCGGGCGTCTTTCCCGGCATGACACCGCCCCAGGCGCAGGCGCGCTGCGCGGACGTGATCTTCCGCAAACGCTCGCCCGAGCAGGAGCGCATCGGCACGGAGCTGCTCCTGCAAACGGCGCAAAGCGTTTCGCCCGAGATCGAGGCGACGGGCGAGGGGATTGCGACCGCCGATCTGCGCGCGGTGCGCCAGCCCGACTGGCCGGCGCTGGCGGCTGGGATGGTGGAAAAACTCGCGGACTTGCATCTGCGCGCGCAAGTCGGCGTCGCGGAGAGTCCCGATCTCGCGCTGCTCGTCGCGCAGTCGGCTGCGCCGTGGCGGGTGATCGGGCGTGATCTCACGCCGCTGCACGCGCTGCGGGCGAAGGTGCTGCCGTTTTCCGCGCAGTCGCTGGCGATCCTGCAAAAGTGGGGCGTGCGGACGGTCGGCGAATTTCTTTCCTTGCCGAAAGATCAGCTCGCCACGCGGCTCGGCGTGGAGGCGGTGCGCTGCTGGGAGCTGGCGGCAAACCGCCGCACGCGGCTGCTGCGGCTGGTGCGCGCGGAGGAGGTCTTCGAGGAGGCGATGGAATTCGAGCACGGCATCGAAACGCTCGAACCGCTGCTCTTCGTCCTGCGCCGTTTCCTCGATCAGCTCGCGCTCCGCCTCGACGCCGCGCATCGCGTAGCGCACGCGCTGCACTTCCGCCTTGGCTTCGCGGACGGCGGCGGACACGCGCGCACCTTTGCCATCCCGTCGCCCACGCGCGATGCCGCCACGCTCTTCCGCCTGCTCCACACGAGCCTGGAAAATTTCACCGCCGCCGCGCCTATCGTCGCGCTCGGGTTGCGCCTGGAGGCGGGGCGCGCGGTCTCGGATCAGTTCGAGCTTTTCGACCACGCGCTCCGCGATCCGAACCGCTTTTTTGAAACGCTCGGCAAACTCACCGCACTGCTCGGCGAGGGGCGGGTCGGCCGGCCCGTCCGCGCGACCGGCTTCCGTCCCGATGCGCTCTCCGTGCAGCCCATTTCACCGCAGGAGAAAAGCGCTGCACCCGTGGTTGCGCGCGCGCCGCGCATCGGCCTCGCGCTTTGCCGCTACCGCCCACCGCTGGCCGCCGTGGTGGAGATGCGCAGCCGCCAGCCGGTGCATGTGCGCACGGCGGAATTCACCGGCGCGGTCACGGACGTGCGCGGCTTCTGGCACACGTCCGGCGAGTGGTGGCGCGAGGATCCATGGGACCGTCTCGAATGGGATGTGCAGCTCGACAGCGGCGCGCTCTGCCGCCTCTTCCGCGAGCGCGGGGAGTGGTTTGTGGAGGGCGTGTATGACTGAGCGACAGCCACCAAAAAAACGCCGTCATGCTGAACGAAGTTCCGGGAGGCTTTGCGAGCGGAACGCAGTAAAGCATGACGGCGTGGTTCTTGGAGGGCCGCGCGGCGCGGCAGCTAGGTGAGCGTTTGCTCTCCATACGTCGAGCTGCACTCCCGCAGCGCGTTCAGCTTTCTGCGCGGGGCCGCGCAGCCGGAAGCGCTGGCCCGGCGCGCGGCGGAGCTGGGCCTGCCGGCGATGGCGCTGAGCGACCGCGACGGGCTTTACGGCGCGCCGCGTTTCTTCGCCGCGGCGCGGGAGTGCGGCCTGCGACCGATCATCGGCAGCGAGCTGACGATGGAGTGCGGCGGCGTGCTCCCCGTGCTCGTGGAATCACATGCGGGCTACCAGAATCTCTGCCGTCTCATCACTCGCGCGCGGCTCCGCGGGAGCAAGCACGCGAGCGCCGTGCGCTGGGACGAACTCGCGGAATTTGCGCCCGGCCTCGTCGCGCTGACGGGCGACGAGGAAGGCCCGCTCCACCGCGCGCTCGGTGATGACGCGGCGGCGCGTGCGGTTTTGGAAAAGCTCGCCGCCGCGTTTGGGGGGCGCGGTGTTTTCGTGGAGATCCAGCGGCACCGCGTGCGCGGAGAAAATCGCATCAACGCCCAGCTCACCGCGCTCGCCGCAGCGCATCGTCTGCCACTGCTCGCGACCAACGGCGTGCTCTACGACACGCCCGCCAACCGCGAGGTGCTCGACGTTTTCACCTGCATCCGCGAGCACACGCATCTCGACGCCGCGGGCCGCCTCCTCGCGCGCAACAACCGCCGCGCGCTGCTCGACGGGCGTGCGATGAGCGAGCTCTTCCACGATCTCCCCGACGCCATCACGAACACGGCGCGCCTCGCCGAGCGGCTCGAGTTTTCGCTCGAAAATCTCGGCTACGAATTTCCCCGCTACCCGCTGCCCGACGGCGCATCCGCCGAGGATTTCCTCCGCCGCGAAACGCTCGCCGGCGCGCGCCGCCGCTACGGACGGCTCTCGCGCCGCGTCGCCCGCCAGCTCCGGCACGAGCTTGATTTGATCGGGCGGCTCGGCTTCGCGGGTTACTTTCTCATCGTGTGGGACATCGTGAATTTCTGCCGCGCGGAAAACATCATGGTGCAGGGCCGCGGCAGCGCGGCGAACTCCGCGGTCTGCTACAGCCTCGGCATCACCGCCGTGGACGCGGTGAAATCCGAGCTGCTTTTCGAGCGCTTCCTCAGCGAGGGGCGCAAGAGCTGGCCGGACATCGACCTCGACCTGCCGAGCGGCGACCGGCGCGAGCGCGTGATCCAGGAGGTGTATCGGCGCTACGGAAAAAACGGCGCGGCGATGACCGCGAACGTCATCACCTACCGCGGGCGCAGCGCGATGCGCGAGATCGGCAAGGCGCTCAATTTCCCCGCCGATATCATGGAGCGCTTCTCCAGCCTTTTCGCGAACGGCGACTTCCCGCACACGCTCGATCTCCAGGCGCAGATGGAAATGGCCGGCCTGCCCCGCGAGCATTCCCGCGCGTCGCATTTCGCCTCGCTCTACGCGCGCATCCACGGCCTGCCGCGGCATCTCGGGCAGCACTCCGGCGGCATGATCATCGCGCAGGGCCGGCTCGATTCCGTGATGCCGCTGGAGAATGCCTCCATGCCAGGCCGCGTCGTCGCGCAGTGGGACAAGGACGACTGCGCCGAGCTCGGCATCATCAAGGTCGATCTCCTCGGGCTCGGCATGATGTCGGTCCTGCAGGACACCATCGAGCTCTGCCGCGAGCGCGGGCGCGAAGTCGATCTCGCCACCATCCCGCAGGATGATCCCGCGACATACGAGATGATGCAGCGCGCGGACACCATCGGCGTTTTCCAGATCGAAAGTCGCGCGCAGATGGCCACGCTGCCGCGGATGAAACCGGAGTGTTTCTACGATGTCGTCGTCGAGGTCGCGATCATCCGTCCCGGCCCGATCCAGGGCAACATGCTGCACCCGTACCTCGCGCGGCGCGCCGGGCGCGAGCCGGTCACCTACATGCACCCCGACCTCGAACCCGTGCTCCGGCGCACGCTCGGCGTGCCGCTTTTTCAGGAGCAGCTTTTGAAGATGGCGATGGTTATGGCGGACTTCAGCGGCAGCGAGGCGGAGGAGCTGCGCCGCGCGCTGAGCTTTCATCGCTCGGCGGAGCGGATGGAAAAAGTGTGCGTGAAACTGCGCGCCGCGATGGTCCGCAGGCATGTGGCGGCGGACATCATCGAGCAGATCGTGAAGTCCGTGCAGTCCTTCGCCGTCTATGGATTTCCCGAGTCGCACGCCATCAGCTTTGCCCTGCTCACCTACGCCAGCGCGTGGCTGAAGGTGCATCGCCCCGCGGAGTTTTGCGCGAACCTGCTGAACAATCAGCCGATGGGTTTCTACAGCTCCGCCACGCTCGTGAAAGACGCGCAGCGACACGGCCTGCGCGTGCGCCCGGTCTGCCTCGCGCGTTCGGAGTGGCGCTGCACGCTCGAGGCGGACGACACGATCCGGCTCGGCCTGTGCGTGGTGAAAGGGCTGCGCTGCGAGTCCGGCGAACGGCTGCTCGCGGAGCGCGGGCGAGGGGAGTTTGCGTCGGTGGAGGAGCTGAAACGGCGCGTCACTTTGAGCGCGGAGGAGTGGCGCACGCTCGCCGCGATCGGTGCGCTGAACGCGCTCGCAGCGCATCGCCGCGACGCCCTCTGGCGCGTGGAAGCACCGCAGCCCGCGGACGATCTTTTCACGCGCAACGCACCGACGGCGGAGGCGGCGCCGCTGCGCGTGATGGAGCCGCACGAGCGCCTGAGCGCGGATTTCGCCGGACAGGAGCTGACCATCGGCGCGCACTCCATGCAGCTCCTCCGCGCGAGCCTGCCGGATGTGTGGCGTGCCGCCGATCTAGTGCAGGCGCGGACCGGCGAGCTGGTCCGCATCGCCGGCGCGGTCATCTGCCGCCAGCGGCCCGGCACGGCGAAAGGCTACGTCTTCGTGAGCCTCGAGGATGAAACCGGCACGGCCAACGCCGTCCTCACGCCCGAGCTTTTCGAGCAATACCGCCTCGTCGTCACGCAGGAGCCTTTTCTCCAGATCGAAGGCGTGGTGCAGAACGCGGAGAACGTCATCCACATCAAAGCCCGCCGCGTCACCGCCCTGCGCCACGAAGCGGCGACGGCGGTGAAGTCATACGACTTTCACTAGGAAACCCGCGCCTACTTCCCGCTTCGCTTCGCCGTGCAGTAGAGGATGAGATTGATCAGCGGCTGCGGCACATACCATTGCGCCGTCTGCTTAACCTCCGGGGCGGTGGTGTTGACCAAGATGAAGCCGCCGTCTTTCCGCCGATCGAGCACGCGGGTATCGATGCGGATGCGCGGCTGCCCTTTCGTGCGGTTGTTCACGTAGTCATAGACGTGCCAGTCCTCGTTGATGACGCGCCATGGCGGCGAGGGCGGACGGTCGATCTCGTTGCTCGCGACGTACTGGAGGCAGACGACCTGGTCCGCGAGATCGGTGACGAGATAGAGCCGGTTGAAGATGCCCTTTTTAATGTCGTAAGAGGTGTAGCTCAGTCCGTCGGG
>JAYTML010000027.1:0-4415 GCA_043728655.1 Chthoniobacter sp.
ATCTTCTCCAGCTTGCTCAGCGAGTAACGCTGCGTGAAAACGCGGAATCCGTCGCGCCACATCCGCATGAGCAGGCGGTGGTAAACCGCGCGCATGATCTCGGCGGCGACCATCGTGCGGCGGTCAGCCGGAGGCAGCGCCGCCACCGCGCGGCGATAGAATCCTTCCGCCCGCACAGCCTCGGACCGCATGAGCGTCAGGAACGCGTCGTTGCGCCGGCCTTCCGCGAGGTCTTCGACCGTGCAGCCGAACCGCGCCAAGTCTGCCCGCGGAAGATAAATGCGCCCGCCGTTCGCGAAGTCCTGGCCGACGTCGCGGAGGATATTCGTGAGCTGGAGCGCCAGGCCGAGCTCGACGGCGTACGTTTTGCACCCCGCGTCGCGGTAGCCGAAAATCTCGATGCTCACAAGGCCCACGGCGCTCGCCACGCGGTAGCAGTAAAGGCGCAGGTCGTCCCACGTCTCGTAGCTCACGCCGTCGAGATCCATCTCCACCCCGGCGATGACTTCGAGGAAATGCTCCGTGCCCATCCCGTATTTCGCGATGAGCGCACGCACCGGCTCGGCGAGCGCGGATTCCCCGGCGACCGGCTGGGAAAGCGCCTGCTTCCACGTATCCAGAGCGGCACGGCGGTGCGCGACCGTCTCGCCGGGATCGTCGGCGATGTCGTCGATCACCCGGCACCAGGCGTAGAAGACGGTGATGTCGTCGCGGCGCTCACGCGGAAGCGCGACGAAGGCGAGCGCGAGGTTCGACTTGCTCGCGCGCGTGATCTCGCGGGCATCGGGCGGGGCCGCGCTCACGCTTCCGGCTCCGGCAGGAGCGCGGAGTCGCGCACGATGGCTCCGGCGGCGATCTCCAGCACCCGGTCTCCCTTTTCCACCGCAAACCGGCTCGACGCCGTGGCGATGACCGCCGTCCCCAGCTCCGCGGGGACGCGGCGCAGCAGCGCGGCGAAGCTGTCGAGCTCCGCACCCGCCAGCGCACCGTCGAGATTCTCGACGACGAGGATCGACGGTTCATTGATCAGCCCGCGCGCGACGGCGACGCAGTACTGCGCCCGCAGGGTCAGGTCCTCGATTGCGGACTCCGCTGACCCGGACATGTCGGCAAATGCGAGCAGCCGCTCGGTGCGGCGGCGCGCCTCCTCCGACCCGACCTGGGATACTTTGAAGAGCGGCATGGCGACGTTTTCGATCACGGAAAACGACGTGAGCAGAAACGGCGCGGCGAAGACAAACCCGAAGCGCTGCGCGCGCAGCCCGGCCCGCACCTCCTCCGCCAGCTCGCGCGTCGGCCGGCCCTCGACGAGCACCTCGCCCGACTCGGGCAGATCGAGCAGACCGAGCACGCGGAGGAGCGCGAGGCTGTCGCCGCCCTCATCGCCGACGAGCACATGGAAGCGCCCCGGCGCGAAGCCCGCGCTCACCGGCAGGCCGAAGCCGCTCGCGCAGGAGACGCCGAGCAGTTCGAGGACGTTGGAAATCTCCGCGCTCACTAAAACTGGATCCAATCCTCCGTCGGCGCGCGGCGCGTGTCGCAGCGCTTGAACAGGCACACCCAGCTCGCGAGCAGCCACGCGGCGACGATCGCTTTCAGCCAAGGTACGACCAGGCCCCACAGCACGCCCGCCGCCGTCTCCTCGCCCAGCCCGCGCAGGACGACGCCCTGCAGCACCTGGAAGATGTAGATATGCACCGCGGCGACGATCAGGAACCATCCGAACGGCCACACGTGGCCCGTGACGAAGCGCACATGATCGCGCAGCGCCTTGATCAGCGACTCGCTGTGAAAGACGAGCGTGATCTGCATGGTCGCCCATACCAGCAGAAACCCGGCGAGCAGCGTGCGCGCGAGCCGCTGCCGCCCCTCGATGATCTCGACATTGTCCGGGAACCAGTCGCGGAAGGCGGGGAAGTTTTTCAGGATCAGCGGCAGGTCGATGAAGATGCTGCTCAGCAGCATGACCACGAGCGCCCATTTCAAAACGGAGCTGCACCGGCGGATCGCAAAATCCAGCAGGTGCGAATGGGTGAAAGAGAGCCCGCGCACCCAGACGTAGGCGAGCAGGATGAGGTAGATCTGCATGCACACGCCGAAGAGGTATTCAAAAAGGAACCCGATCCACGCCACCACCGGCGCCCACTGGAACCAGGCGAGCTGCGCGCCCGGCCCGCCGCCAAACGCGACGATGAGCTGCGGAGCCGCATAAAGGCAGGGCTTTGCGACCGCCCCGACCGCGCAGACGATGATGCCCGCATAGACGATCCAGCCGAAAAGGCCGAAGTGCTTCCGCAGCGCACGCACCATGACGACATGATGGCCCTGCCAGTTCACGAGCAGCAGGAGCGCGGCGGCGGCGGCGATGGGGAACGTCGAGAAGACGCAGTTGAAAATGCCCGCGACGCTCTCCAACGCGGGCAGCGCGGCGTCGCCCATCGCGCCATGAATCGAGCCCGGCGGCAGATACCAGAGCGACTGCGACGAGCCGTGCAGCCACAGCGCTGAATCGCGCCATGCCTCGCGCATCCAGACAAAGGGCGGCCTTTCCTCAAACGGCAGCACGCACGAGAAATAGATGCGCAGCGCGAGCTGGAAAAGCGCGCCCGCGAAGCCAAAGACGCCGAGCGTGATCCACAGCGCGGAGTAGCGGCGGATGCAGCGCAGGCCGTCGCGCAGGCTGGCGCGCGCGGGATTTGTGAACATCAGCAGCAGGTAGCCGCCGAGCGCGCCGCAGATCAGCCACGGGAGTTGCGCGGAAAGGACGGCGGGCGCGAGGGATGCCATGCGGATGAGTTAGCGAATCGGCGCGCGGATGGAAAGCGTGGCGGTGGCCGCTTTCGCGAAGCGCACCAACCTCCGGAGGGACGGACTCCTGCACGTCCCTGACATCCGCAGCGGAAAAAATCAGGGAGTTCGCTCTACTCCCAGCGCGAGTTTTTGCACCCGGTGTAGGCGAGGATCAGGCCCAGCAGGACGTGGCAGGAGAGCCACCACACGCACAGCGGCACCTGCGCGGGCGTGGTCTGCGTGACGCTAAGCACGGCCTCGTAAAAGCGCGTGTCGCGCATCGTCTGAATGAAGCCCGACCAGCCCCAGTACGACGCGATGAACGGCTGCGTGAGCATGCTCAGCGCCTTTGGCAGCGCCAGCACCGCGCCGCTGAGCGGGAGCTGAAAGCCGACGAGATAGACGGACACGAGCGAGGCCTGCTCGGCGGTTTTCATCAGGCTGGAAAGGCCGAGGCAGATGGATGTGAGCGACGCATTCACGAGCGTGAGCAGCAGCATCTGCGTGAGGAGGCTGCCCTGGAACTGCACGATCACATTCACAAACACGGCCATCCACACCGACTGCACGAGCACGAGCACGCCGAGGAAAAACGCCTTCGACGCGACATACGCGGAGGGGCGCACGCCGGAGAATTTCTCCTTCTCAAAAATCAGCCGCTCGCCGGCGATCTCCCGCGCCGCGTTATTCGAGCCCATGAGCGCGAGGAGGATGACCTGAAACATCACGAGCCCCGAGACGAGCGAGCCGGTGCGGCTGAGCTCCTGTTTCTGCACCAGCTCGTTTTTCATCTGCTCGAGGAAATTTCCGCTGACCACGCCGTTGAGGTTTTTGATCTGCGGCAGGCCGTCGAGCGCGAAGATGACGACGAGAATCGGGAATCCCACGAGCAGCGCGAACTGCAGCCAGAGGCCGCCGCGGTCGCGGAAGAAAATCTTCCACCGGCGCGCGAGCAGCACGGCGAACTGGGTGAAGACGGACGGCATCCCTTCGTGCCCGGCCGTCTTCTTCCTTTTCTTTCGGGGCTTTTTCTCATCGTTGTCGTCCTCGTCATCACCGCCGGCCTTTTCCTCCGCGTCCGTGTCGTCCTCGCCCTGCGCTTTTTTCAGCAGCTTCTCGATCCGCTTTTTCGCCGCTTCATCCTCCGCCGCGGGGCGGTCGGCGAGGTCTCCCGGCGCGGAGGCATCCCCGGCGTCGTCGCCGTCGAGCTTGCTCTCGGCGTAGTAGGCGTTGCGGTGCTTCTGCCACGAGCGGTGCCAGTCCTCCGGCTTGCGCTGCGCGAGGCGCGGGAAGAGTTCCTCCGGCTTTTCCACGCCGAAGTAGTGGTAGAGAAACTGCGCCGGGCCGTGATACGCGACATGGCCCTGGTAGAGCACCACGATGCTGTCGTAGAGCGCCAGGTGGCGCAGGCTGTGCGTGACGCTGAGCACGATGCGGTCTTCGCGCCGCGAGAGCGCATGCATGAGCTTCGCGATCTCGTCCTCGGCCTTGGGGTCGAGGCCGCTGGTCACCTCGTCGCAGAGCAGCAGATGCGGCGCGCTGACCATCTCCAGCGCCATCGCGAGCCGGCGCTTCTGCCCGCCGGAAAGCACGCGCACCTCGCGGTCGCTGATCTCGTCGAGGCC